>NZ_JBHVEG010000100.1:0-22331 GCF_042802395.1 Promicromonospora sp. NPDC057488 | reverse complement strand
CCGGGGAGCCCTCGCTCCCCGGCGTCCGCCCTGGTCAGTCAGAGAATTACCAGCCGCGCTCGGCCAGCCGGTGCGGCTCCGGGATCTCGTCGACGTTGATACCGACCATGGCCTCGCCCAGACCGCGGGAGACCTTGGCGATCACGTCGGCGTCGTCGAAGAACGTCGTCGCCTTGACGATGGCCTCGGCGCGCTGCGCCGGGTTGCCCGACTTGAAGATGCCCGAGCCGACGAAGACGCCCTCGGCGCCGAGCTGCATCATCATCGCGGCGTCCGCCGGGGTGGCGATGCCGCCCGCGGTGAACAGCACGACCGGCAGCTTGCCGGTGGTCGCGATCTCCTTGACCAGCTCGTACGGCGCCTGGAGCTCCTTGGCGGCCACGTACAGCTCGTCCTCGGGCAGCGACGTGAGGCGGCGGATCTGCTGACGGATCTGGCGCATGTGCGTGGTCGCGTTCGAGACGTCGCCGGTGCCGGCCTCGCCCTTGGAACGGATCATCGCGGCGCCCTCGGTGATGCGGCGCAGCGCCTCACCCAGGTTGGTCGCACCGCACACGAACGGCACGGTGAAGTTCCACTTCTCGATGTGGTTCGTGTAGTCCGCGGGGGTCAGCACCTCGGACTCGTCGATGTAGTCGACGCCGAGCGACTGCAGCACCTGCGCCTCGACGAAGTGGCCGATGCGCGCCTTCGCCATCACGGGGATCGAGACGGCCTCGATGATGCCGTCGATCATGTCGGGGTCGCTCATGCGCGACACGCCGCCCTGGGCACGGATGTCCGCGGGCACCCGCTCGAGCGCCATGACGGCCACCGCGCCCGCGTCCTCGGCGATCTTCGCCTGGTCGGCGGTGACGACGTCCATGATGACGCCGCCCTTGAGCATCTCGGCCATACCGCGCTTCACGCGCGCGGTGCCGACCGTGCCCACGGTGTTCTCGCCGGTCACGGATTCAGTCACGGTTACCTCGCATAGTTCTCGCCGGTGGGATCGACGCCGGTCGTTCCGGGCGCGGTCGGCGCCCTGACTCGATCTTATCGCCCGGCCTGCGGCGTCCCTGACGCCGACCGCAGAACGGTCACCATCTGGACAACCCGGTCATCCCCCGGCCGGCTCCAGGCCGTGCGGCAGCGCGTCGTCGAGCTCGACGGTGCGCGGCATGGGCGCCCGCCCGGCCAGGTGGAACAGGCGCACGTACCAGAGCCGCCGCACCCGCCGGGTCTGGGCGACGGCCTCGTTGTGGAACCGCCGGGCCAGCGTCACCCGGTACCAGGCGG
Organism: Promicromonospora sp. NPDC057488; assembly: GCF_042802395.1. Classification (NCBI taxonomy): domain Bacteria; kingdom Bacillati; phylum Actinomycetota; class Actinomycetes; order Micrococcales; family Promicromonosporaceae; genus Promicromonospora; species Promicromonospora sp. NPDC057488. The sequence continues at coordinate 21,053 of NZ_JBHVEG010000100.1, read as the reverse complement.
CGGCGAGCCCCTCCAGCACGTCACCGCCCGGCCCCGACCGCAGGTCGTGGACCGCCTCGGGCGAGCCGAACGCCTCGCGCAGCGTCGCCGTGAGCCCGGACTCGGCCCGCTCCCGCGCGGAGTCCAGCCCGTCCATCTTCAGCGCGGCGGCGGGCGAGGTCACCGCTCCGGCGTCGGACGCCGCATAGGCAGCGTCGGCCACCAGCACCGCGCTGGCCGGGTCCAGCGCGCCCGACGTCGCGAGCTCCACCGCGGCCGAGGCGCGCCGCACGAGCTGGGCGTCCAGGGCGATCCGCGAGGCCGCGACCTTGCGGTGCAGCCGGTCGATCCGCGAGGCGCCCTGCCAGGCGAACAGCAGGCCGACGACGACGGCGGCGAGTGCGGCCAGCGCGATCTCCGACCAGCTCACGTGTCACCCCCGACCCGGCGCGGGAACAGCCCCATGAACCGGCCCATCACGTCGCCGGCGATCGCGTGGTCGGCGTCGAGCGTCATCTCGTAGACGGCCAGGACCTGCTCCGTCACGCCCGACCAGTCGAACCGCTGGACCCACTGCGCGGCGTGGGCGCGGTAGGCGTCCCGGCGCGGCGGGTCGGCGAGCAGGTCCAGCACGGTGGTCGCGAGGTGGCCGGGGTCGCCGGTGCGGAACAGTGCGCCCGCGGCGCCGTCGTCCAGCACGCGCTGGAACGCGCCCAGGTCGCTGGCCACGACCACGGACCCGGCGCTCATCGCCTCCACGAGCACGATGCCGAAGCTCTCCCCGCCGGTCTGCGGGGCCACGTACAGGTCGGCGGACGCCAGCAGCGCCGCCTTCTCGGCGTCGGACACCGCGCCCAGGAACTCGACGGAGCCGGCCAGCTCCCCCAGGGTCTCCCTGGTCTCCGCGACGATGCCGTTGCCGCGCCCCGCCACCAGGAACCGCGCGCCGGGCAGCCGGTCCAGGATCGTGGGGACGGCCTGCACCAGGACGCCGAGCCCCTTGCGCGGCTCGTCGAGCCGGCCGAGGAACGCGATGGTGGGCGCGTCGGGCGTGCCGGTCCACTCCGGCCGCCGGGGGCTGGTCGCGAACACCTGCGTGTACACGCCGTTCGGGATGACGACGGCGTCGCCGCCGAGGTGGTCCACGAGCGTGCGGCGCGCGTCCTCGGACACCGCGATGCGCGCCGCGATCTTCTCCAGCGACTGCCGCACCAGCGGGTAGGCGACCTGGAGCGCCCGCGAGCGCACCTGCGAGGTGTGGAACGTGGCGACGACGGGCTCGGTGGCCTGCCACAGCGCGAGCATGGAGAGGGACGGGACCATCGGCTCGTGCAGGTGGACGATGTCGAACGGGCTGCCGCCGATCCCGCCCTCCAGCCAGCGCCGCACGCGCGTGGCGGTCAGCGGCCCGAAGGTGAGCCGCGCGACCGACCCGTTGTACGGCACGGGCACCGCGCGGCCCGCGGCGGTGACGACGGCGGGCAGCTCGGTGTCGTCGCTGGACGGGGCGAGCACCGAGACCTCGTGCCCGGCGGCCTGGAGCGCCTCGGCGAGGTCGCGCACGTGGAACTGCACGCCGCCGGGGGCGTCGAACGAGTACGGGCAGACGATGCCGACACGCAGCGTGCGGTGGCCCCGCCGCCGCACGGCCCTCATCCGTTCTCCTGGGCCCCGCGCCGCTGGGTCTCGCGTTCCTCGGCCGCGCGCCGCTGCGCCTGCCGCTGCCGCGCCGGGCCGAGGTCCGCGACGAACACGCGCTGCAGCATGTGCCAGTCGTGGGTGTGCTCGGCGATCGTCGTCGCGAGCTGGTCCACCCAGCCCTGCGTGAGCACGCGCGCCTGCTCGGCGCGCGGCAGCCCGGGGTCGGGCTCGGGCAGCGGCGGGTGGAACCGGATGACGATGCCCCACGGCGTGCCGGCCGACCGGCGGCGGGCGCCGCTCAGCCGCTCGTAGGTGATGCCGACGGCGTGCACGGGGACGCCGGCCGCCAGCCCGAGCAGGGCCGGTCCGGCGGCGACCCGGGCGCGGTGCCCGGCGAGGTCGACCTCGATGCCGGTCGAGGTGAGGTCGCGGTCGCTGAGCAGCGGGATCAGCCGTCCGCCCTCCTTGGCGCCGCGCACCAGCGCGCCGAGCACGTCGCCGTCGCCGAGGGCCAGCACGTCGATGCCGAGGGAGCCGCGGAAGCGCACGAACTGCTCGAAGAGCTCGTCGGGCTTGAGCCGCTCGGCCACGGTGAGCACGCCCGCGAGGTTCTGGGAGGCGTACGCGCCGGCCAGGTCCCAGTTGCCGAGGTGGCCCAGGGCGAGCGAGACGGCGCCGCCGTCGGCGATCACGGGCCGCACGTGCTCGTCGTAGCCCTCCAGGCGCACCCGGGCGCGGAGCTGGTCGGCGGTGACGCCCTGCAGCGTGAACGCCTCGCGGAAGTAGCGCATGTAGCTGCGCATGCCGACGCGGGACAGCCGGCGGACGGCCGCGGCGTCCAGGTCGGGCCGGACCCGCGCGTAGTTGCTCTCCATGCGGCGCACGCCCTTGCCGCGCCGCAGCCAGGCGACGTCGGCCACCACGGTGAACAGGCCCCGGAGCACGGGCTCCGGGATCTTCACCGCGTTGCGCCACGCGAACGTGTAGAACCTGGCGACGTCCATCAGGCGCCCTGCCCGGCCAGCGGACCCTCGTGCGGGTCGGTGCCGGTCTCGACGACCTGGCGCGTGAGCTGCGCCCGCACGGTGGCGATGCGCTGGAACACGGTCACCAGGCTCGCGAGCGCCAGGAGCGTGAGCACCACCTCGAGCACGACGACGGGCAGGCCCACCTGCATGAAGGTGAACGGGAGGAGCGCGACCAGGAGGCGGTCGGCGCGCTCGGCGATGCCGACCTGCGCGGTCGCGCCCACGCTCTCGGCCCGGGCCCGGGCGTACGGGACGACGCTGCCGAGCACCAGGCAGGCGAGCGCGGCGGCCGTGCCCCACAGGCCGTGGTGCTCGTCGGGGTGCAGCACGAACCAGAGGGTGATGCCGGCGAAGACGGCGCCGTCGGACACCCGGTCCAGCGTGGAGTCGAGGAACGCGCCCCACGGGCCGGAGCGTCCGGCCTGGCGCGCCATGACGCCGTCGAGCGAGTCGAACAGGACGAAGAAGCCGATGAGGAGGCCACCCACGAGCGTGTGCCCGGTGGGCAACAGCGTCAGGGCCACCGCGGTGACGACCACGGTGCCTGCGATGGTCACCGCGTCCGGTGAGACCCGCAGTGCCAGCAGCAGCCGCGCCAGGGGCGTGAACAGCCTGGTCATGAAGGAGCGCAGGCCCCGTAACATCAGTTCTCCTCTCAGCCCCCCGCGGTCTCCCAAGCCTCTGCGAGCCGACGGCGGGTGTCCGCCAGCAGCTCGGGCAACGCCTTGGTCTGGCCCACCACGGGCAGGAAGTTCGCGTCGCCCAGCCAGCGCGGCACCACGTGCTGATGCAGGTGCGCGGCGATGCCCGCCCCCGCGACGTCGCCCTGGTTGATACCAAGATTGAAGCCTGCCGGCGCGTGAACGGCACGCGACACGCGCATGGCCTGCTGAGTCATCTGCGCGAGCTCGACCGTCTCGGCGTCGGTCAGGTCCGTGTAGTCCGAGACGTGCCGGTACGGGAGCACCATCATGTGCCCCGAGTTGTACGGGTACAGGTTCAGCACCACGTAGCAGTCCCGCCCGCGGGCGACGACGAGGCCCTGCTCGTCGTCGCCCTGCGGGATGCGGCAGAACGGGCACTGCTGGGTGGTGCCGTCGGCGGGCTTGTCCTGCCCGCCGATGTAGACCATGCGGTGCGGCGTCCAGAGCCGCTCCAGGTGGTCCTCGGCCGGGCCGAACGCGCGGGGCGACTCGGCGGTGGGCTCGCTGCTCATCTGGCGCCCGTCAGCCGCCGTCAGACCTGGACGCGGTCGCGGACCGCGGCCACGATGCGCTCGACGGCGTCGGCGACCGGCACGCCGTTCTCCTGCGTGCCGTCACGGAACCGGAAGGACACGGCGCCCGCCTCGACGTCCTCGCCACCGGCGATGAGCACGAACGGGACCTTCTCCTTGGCCGCGTTGCGGATCTTCTTGCCGAACCGGTCGTCGGACAGGTCGAGCTCGGCGCGGATGCCCTGGGCCCGCAGCTGGGCGACGACGTCCTTGAGGTAGTCGTCGAACGCGTCGGCCACGGGCACGGCGAGCACCTGGACGGGTGCGAGCCAGGCCGGGAACAGCCCGGCGTAGTGCTCGATGAGCACGCCCATGAACCGCTCGATGGAGCCGAACTTGGCCGAGTGGATCATCACCGGCTGCTGGCGGGTGCCGTCCGCGGCGGTGTACTCCAGACCGAAGCCCTTGGGCTGGTTGAAGTCGTACTGCACGGTGCCCATCTGCCAGGTGCGGCCGATGGCGTCCTTGGCCTGCACGGAGATCTTGGGGCCGTAGAACGCGGCGCCGCCCGGGTCGGCCACGAGCTCCAGGCCGGTCTCGCGGCCCACGCGCTCCAGGATCTCGGTCGCGGCGGCCCAGTCCTCGTCGGAGCCCACGAACTTGTCCGGCTTGGAGTCGTCGCGCGTGGACAGCTCCAGGTAGAAGTCGTCCAGGCCGAAGTCGCGCAGCACGCTGAGCATGAAGTCGAGCAGGTGCTTGACCTCGCCCGGCGCCTGCTCCGGCGTCACGTAGGAGTGCGAGTCGTCCTGCGTCAGGCCGCGCACGCGGGTCAGGCCCTGCACCACGCCCGACTTCTCGTAGCGGTACACCGACCCGAACTCGAACAGGCGCAGCGGCAGCTCACGGTAGGAGCGCCCGCGCGAGGCGAAGATCAGGTTGTGCATCGGGCAGTTCATGGCCTTGAGCCGGTACTTGGACCCCTCGAGGTCCATCTCCGGGAACATCGTGTCCGCGTAGTACGGCAGGTGGCCCGAGGTGTGGAACAGGCCGTCCTTGGTGATGTGCGGCGTGCCGACGTAGGAGAAGCCCTCCTCGATGTGCCGCTGGCGGACGTAGTCCTCCATGACCCGCTTGATCACACCGCCCTTGGGGTGGAACAGCGGCAGGCCGGAGCCGACCTCGTCGGAGAAGCTGAACAGGTCCATCTCGGCGCCGATGCGCCGGTGGTCGCGGCGCTCGGCCTCCGCGAGCCGCTCCAGGTACGCCTTGAGCTCGTCCTTGGTGGGCCACGCCGTGCCGTAGACGCGCTGCAGCATCGGGTTCTTCTCGCTGCCGCGCCAGTAGGCGGCGGCGTTGCGCATGAGCTGCACGCCGTTGCCGATCAGGCGGGTGTTCGGCAGGTGCGGCCCGCGGCACAGGTCCTTCCAGACCACGGTCTCGCTCTCGCGGCCGGCGCCCCGGACGTTGTCGTAGATGGTCAGCTCGCCGCCGCCGACCTCGACGTTCTCGCCGCTGTCGCCGTCGGCCGCGCCGCCCTTGAGGCCGATGAGCTCCAGCTTGTAGGGCTCGTTCGCGAGCTCGGCGCGCGCCTCGTCCTCAGTGACGACGCGGCGGCGGAAGGTCTGGCCCTCCTTGATGATGCGGCCCATCGTCTTGTCGAGGGCCTTGAGGTCCTCGGGCGTGAACGGCGTCTCGACGTCGAAGTCGTAGTAGAAGCCGTCGGTGACGGGCGGGCCGATGCCCAGCTTGGCGTCCGGGTTGACCTGCTGCACGGCCTGCGCCAGCACGTGCGCGGCGCTGTGCCGCAGCACGGCCAGGCCGTCGGGCTCGCCGATCGTCACCGGCTCGACCTTGTGGCCGGCCGGGATCTCGCGGTCGAGGTCCCACAGCTCGCCGTCCACGCGCACGACGACGACGTCGCGGCGGTCGCCGTACAGCTCGACGCCGGTGGTCGTCGCCGTGGTCGTCGTCGCCTGCGTGGTGGTGTCAGCCGGGGACTCGCCACCGGCGAGGTCGGTGGGGCTGGGCGGCGATGCGACGTCGGACACAGGAGTGCTCCTTGAGACGAAAGGCAAATGGATCGAGGGGCACCGTCCGCGCGGACGGTGCCCCTCGATCGTACCGATACAGTGCCGGTCCCGTGCCCGCGGTCGCACCGCGGGCGGACCGGCGGATCAGCTCTGGCCGAAGTCCTTGGCCTTCTGGCCGAGCGTGTCGATCGCACCGTCCGCCTTGTCCGGCGCGATCTCCTTGAGCTTGTCGGTAGCGGCGTCGACGTTCTCGTCGGTGAGCTGCTCCTTCGCCTTCGCCAGGTTGTCCGGGTCCGTCACGAACTCCTTGGCCTTGTCAAAAAGCCCCATGTCCGACTCCTTCTCGACACGGCACACAAGGTGCGCCCCCTGCGCACGACGGGGTCCCGTCGGCACCCTGAACCTACGCGCACCGGACGGGCCGCGCACGGCAACCTCGTCCCACCAGGTTTCTCGCGCGGCGGAAAGAATCGGCGGACGCCGCCCGCGTCTCGTAACGTCAGCCTGTGGAGTACCTGATCGTCGCAGTCGTCGCCGCCATCCTCATCATCGCCGTCACCGCGCTGGCGCCCAAGGCAGGCGTCGCCGCGCCGCTGGTCCTGGTGGTGCTGGGCGCGGGCGTGAGCCTGTTGCCGTGGGTGCCGGCGGTGGAGATACCCCCCGAGGTGATCCTCGGCGGCGTGCTGCCGCCGCTGCTCTACTCGGCGGCGGTCGGCCTGCCGTCGATGGACTTCCGGCGCGACTTCACGGCCATCGGCGGGCTCTCCGTGACGCTCGTGGTGATCAGCTCGGTGCTGCTCGGCCTGCTCTTCCGGTGGCTCATCCCCGGGATCGACCTGGCCACGGCCATCGCCCTGGGCGCGATCGTCAGCCCCACCGACGCCGTGGCGACCTCGATCGTGAAACGGCTCGGGGCCTCGCCACGCAGCGTCACGATGCTGGAGGGCGAGTCCCTGCTCAACGACGCCTCCGCGCTGGTGCTGCTGCGGTCCGCGATCGCGGCGACCGCCGCCTCGGTGAGCCTGTGGGGCGTCGTGGGCGACTTCGCGTACGCGGCCCTGGTCGCCGTCGCGATCGGCGTGCCCGTCGGCTGGCTGGGCCTGCGGGTGCGCCGCCGGCTGGGCCACGCCGCGCTCAGCACCGCCATGTCGTTCGTGGTCCCGTTCGTGGCCTACATCCCGGCCGAGGAGCTCGGCGCGTCCGGCCTGGTCGCCGTCGTCGCGGCGGGCCTGGTGACCGGCAACGGCTCCCCGCGCTACCTGCGCCCGCAGGACCGCATCGCCGAGCGGTCCAACTGGCACACCGTGGAGCTGCTGCTCGAGGGCGCGGTGTTCCTGATCATGGGCATCGAGCTGTTCGGCCTCATCGAGGACGCCGAGGCCGGGACGGGGTCCGTCTGGCAGGCCGCCGTGGTAGCGGCCGTAGCGAGCCTCGCGATCCTCCTGGTGCGCACCGCGTTCGTGACCCCGCTCATCGCGATCCAGGGCCGCCGGGCCCGCCGGGGCGAGGCCGTGCGCGAGACCCTCACCGCGTTCCAGGACCGCATCGACCAGCGGGCCGCCGCGACCCCGCCACCGGCCGAGCCCGCCGAGGGCGGGCGCGGGCGCAAGGGCCGCCGCTCCACCGCGGAGCGCCTGGAACGCATCCAGGGCACGCTGCGGCGCCGGACCGCCGACATCGACTACGACCTCTCCCGGCCGCTCGGCTGGCGCGAGGGCACGCTGCTGGTGTGGGCGGGCATGCGCGGCGTGGTCACGCTGGCCGCGGCGCAGACGCTGCCGGCCGACACCCCAGGTCGGTCGTTCCTGATCCTGGTCGCGTTCGGCGTCGCGTTCGGCACGCTGCTGGTCCAGGGCAGCACGCTGCCGTGGGTGGCGCGCCGCCTCGGGCTGGTCGGGCAGGACACGGCGGGCGACCTGCCCGCCCTGCGGCGGGAGCAGGAGCGGGCGGCGCGCGCCTTCCTGGCCGAGCCGCACCGCCCGGACGGCACGCCGTACGACGCCGGCGTGGTCGCCCGCGTACGCAAGGACACCTTCCGGGAGCACGAGTCCCAGGACGAGGACGCGGTGCTCACCAAGGAGCGCTTCATCCAGTACCGCGAGCTGCGCCTGGCCACGATCGCCGCCCAGCGCGAGGAGCTGCTCGCCGCCCGCTCGGCGGGGACCTTCGACTCGGCCCAGCTCGGCACCGCCCTTGACCTGCTGGACGCCGAGCAGATCGCCGTCGAGATGCGCAAGGGCAAGTTTTCGCTGCGCGAGGAGGACCCGGAGCGCTAGCCTCCCCGACGTGACGCACTACACACCGCTCCACCTCGACTGGCCGGGCTGCCTCAACGTCCGCGACCTGGGCGGGCTCCCGCTCACGGGCGGTGGCGCCGTCCGGGAGCGCGTCCTGGTGCGCTCGGAGTCCCCCAGCTACCTGACCGACGACGGCGTCACCGCCGCCGGGGCCTACGGGCTGTCGCGGATCATCGACCTGCGCCGTCCGGAGGAGCTGGTGGAGTGGCCCAGCCGCCTGGCGGACCTGCCCGGCTACCTGCACCTGCCCGTGCAGGGCGCGGACGAGCCCGAGGAGGGCCCCTGGGTGCCCCTGTACCAGGGCCTGCTGGACCGGCACCCGGAGCTGTTCGCCCGCGCCGTCGCGGCCGTCGCGGAGGCACCCGAGGGACCCGTCCTCGTGCACTGTGCCGCCGGCAAGGACCGCACCGGGCTGGTCGTGGCGCTCGCGCTCAGCCTCGCCGGGGCCGACGTCGACGCGCTCGCCGACGACTACGAGCTCACCAACGAGCGGCTCGCTCCCCGGTACGTCGAGCGAGCGACCGAGCCCGGCTACGACCCACCCGCCGAGCGCCTGGTGCCGCCCACCCGGCACGTGATCCTCGGGGCGCTGAAGCACCTGGAGGCGCGGCACGGCGGCGTCGAGGCGTACCTGGCCGACGGCGGGCTCACGCCGGAGCACGTGCGGGTGCTGCGGGACCGGCTGGTCGGCTGAGCCGGAGGTGCAGCCGAGACAAGTGGAGCCTGACCGGGCGCCGTCGGCCGCCGTCGGGCACGAGAAAGGCCCCGGACCGAGGTCCGGGGCCTTGCTGGTGGGCGATACTGGGATCGAACCAGTGACCTCTTCCGTGTCAGGGAAGCGCGCTACCGCTGCGCCAATCGCCCGAGGTGGGTACGGGATTCGAACCCGTGTGTACGGCTTTGCAGGCCGCTGCCTCGCCTCTCGGCCAACCCACCGTGCTCCCCACCAAAGCGGGTATCGAGCGGATGACGGGACTTGAACCCGCGACCCTCACCTTGGCAAGGTGATGCTCTACCACTGAGCTACATCCGCGCTATGACCATCCAGAACCCTGCGGTCCTGGCGTGGTGACGCTCCGGAAGAGTAGTTCACAAACGGCGTGCCGGTCCAATCGAAATGAGCGCGCCACCTGCGGGCGCGCGTTCTGGCCGCCGCAGGACGCGGACGGCGCCACCGGGATGGTCCGGCGACGCCGCCCGCGCAGGTCAGGAACGGGCGCGCGTCAGTAGATCGAGACGCCGTACGCGCTGAGCGCCTCGGTCACCGGCTGGAAGAACGTGGTGCCGCCCGAGGAGCAGTTGCCGCTGCCGCCGGACGTGATGCCCAGCGCCGTCGACCCGCTGTACAGCGCGCCGCCGGAGTCGCCGGGCTCGGCGCAGACGTTCGTCTGGATCATGCCCGACACGACGCCCTCCGCGTACCGGACGGACACGTTCAGGGCGGTGACGGTGCCGGAGTGCACCCCGGTCGTGGAGCCGTCGCGCGTGACGCGCTGGCCCACGTAGGCGTTGCCGGCGGTGTAGCCGCCGGGGTGGCTCAGCGACGTGTTGTCGTACCGGACGATCGCGTAGTCGTTGCCGGGGAAGCTGGAGCCCACGGTGGCGCCGACCAGGGTGGTCTGCGCCGAGTTCGTGTACCAGGTGGGCACCGAGTTGCCGCAGTGCCCGGCGGTGATCAGGTAGTACTGGCTGCCGCTGCGGACGTTGAAGCCCACCGAGCAGCGGTAGCCGGAACCGTAGATCGCGTCGCCGGAGCCCAGCAGCGGCTTGAAGACACCGGCGGTGCGCTTGACGGTCAGCGCGTCCTTGTCGGCGCCGGCGGCCGCGCGGACCTGGGCGAGCTCGGCCGCGGAGACGGTCGAGTCGGCGGTGACGACGACCTTGCCGGTGGCCGTGTCGGTGTACCAGGCGACGCCGTCGACGTCGGCCTTGCCGACAGCGGCGTGCACGGTGGCGAGCTCGGCCACGGTGGGCCGGTCGGGCGCGGCGACGGCCGCCGGCCCGGCGAGCGTGGACGTAGCAAGCCCGAGCCCTGCCGCGAGCGCGATGAGACGGGCCTTGCTGGCCGAACCGGGGCGGATCGTGGTGCGAGTGAACCTCATGGCACATCCTCCTGGGTTGTGGGCACGCTGGCTGCGTGCCCTGCTCGGCAGGAACGGGGCGCCGTCGCCTGCCGTCTCGCTGGCCGAGAGTATTGCCGCCGGACAATTCACCCCACAAGGGCTCGAACCAGTTGTAACCGGCTGGTAACGAAATCGGGGCTGACGAAGTCCTTTCACCCTGCAAAGTCATGGATCGACAGGGTTAAACCTCACGCTCAGGCGTCTTTTCACCTCATAACCCTCGGCAGGGGCAGGAGGGGCTATGTTCGGCGGCATGAGTGCTTCCGACGTCATCCCCGCCCACCTCATCCACCTGCTCGAGAAGCCGAACTACGCGTTCCTCGGCACCATCCGCCCCGACGAGACCGTCCAGGTGAACCCGATGTGGTTCGACTTCGACGGCGAGAACCTGCGGTTCACGCACACCACCTACCGCGCCAAGTACCGCAACCTGCAGCACAACCCGTCGATGAGCCTCGCGATCCTCAACGACGAGAACGCGTTCAACTACATCGAGGTGCGCGGAAAGCTCGTCGAGGTGGTCCCGGACCCGACGGGCGACTTCTACGTGCACCTGGGCAAGCGGTACGGCAACGCCGAGCAGCAGCCGCCCGCCGACAGCGCGGACCGCGTGATCCTGGTGATGAGCATCGAGCACTACACGACGCAGTAGCCGCGTCCCGGACGGCGGCCTCGCGGGTGGCCGCGGCGGGCCGCCGTCCGCCACCGATGAGTTTCCTGCGCTCGGTCGGTCACCACGGGCACACACCAACCGAGGAGAGACCGATGCAGAAGCTCATGGTGGACTTCATCATCTCGCTGGACGGCTACGCGGCCGCCGAGGGCTGGCCCGGATTCTGGGGCCTGGAAGGCCCGGAGTACCTCGCCTTCCTCGGTGAGGACGGCGAGAACCAGCACACCACCCTCATGGGCGCCACCACGTACCGGCTGATGCACGGGATGCTGGCCGAGGCGCCCGAGGACCCGATGGCCGACATGCCCAAGGTGGTGTTCTCCTCCACCCTGCAGACGCCGCTGTCGTGGGCCAACACCGAGCTGGTCAGCGGCGACGCCGTGAAGGCGGTGCGGGAGCTCAAGGAGACCTCGCCGCGCCCGCTGCGCACGCTCGGCAGCCTCAGCCTGAGCCGGTCGCTGCTCGAGGCCGGTCTGGTGGACAGCTTCCGGGTGGTCCTGTTCCCGGTCATCACGGGCGCCAGCGGCCGGGAGCGCATCTTCGACGCCTACCCCGACGTCGCCCTGGAGCTCGTCGGCAGCCGGATGTTCGACGGCCGGCTGCAGCTGCTGGAGTACGCGCCCACCGTGCTCGACGGCCCGCCCGGGGACGGCAGCTGAGGCCGGACGCGCGGACGAAGGGAGACGCCATGCTGACACAGGTCGCGGAGGGCGTTCTGGTCCACCAGAGCGAGCTGCTCCGGAACAACACCGTCGTCGTGCGGGGCCAGGACGGCGTGCTGGTCGTCGACGCCGGGATCACGGGGGCCGAGCTGGCCTGCCTCGCGAACGACCTGGGCGAGCTGGGCCTGCCGGTCGTCGCGGGCTTCTCGACGCACCCCGACTGGGACCACGTGCTCTGGCACACCGCGCTCGGCGACGCCCCGCGCTACGGCACGGCCCGCTGCGCGGCCGACATGCGGGACCTGAGGTCGGCCGCGGACTGGCGGTCCCGGGTCACCGAGGGGCTGCCGCCGGAGATCGCCGACGACGTCCCGCTGGACCTCTTCGGCCTGGTCACGGGGCTACCCGCCGGGACCGCCCGGATCCCGTGGGACGGCCCGGACGTGCGGATCATCGAGCACCCGGCCCACTCCCCCGGCCACGCGGCGCTGCTGGTCGAGGGCAGCGGTGTTCTGGCCGCCGGCGACATGCTCTCCGACGTCTTCGTGCCGATGCTCGGCGAGTTCACCGACGCGGGCGACCCGGTCGAGGAGTACCTCACGGGGCTGCGGGCCCTGGAGGACGTCGCGGGCGACGTCGGTGTGCTCGTGCCGGGGCACGGGTCCGCCGTCGCCGGGACGGACCGGGTGCGCGCCCGGATCGACCTGGACCGGGCGTACCTGCACGCGCTGCGGGACGGGCATGCGCCCCGGGACCCGAGGATCGACGCGGCCGAGCCCGGGTGGGAGTGGGTGAGCGCCATCCACGAGGGTCAGGCCGCGGGCCTGGCGCGGTGGACCGAGCGTCACCGGTAGAACTGCACCCCGTACGCCTCGAGCACCGGCTTGATGGGCTGGTACAACGAGAGCCCCGGAGCGGGGCAGTTGCCGCCGGCGGAGCCGGACGTGATGCCCAGGGCGTGCCTGCCACTGGACAACGGGCCCCCGGAGTCGCCGGGCTCGGCGCAGATGTTGGTCTGGATCAGGTTTCGCACCAGGTCACCGCCGGGGTACCGAACGGTCACGCCGACGGCGGTGACGACTCCCGAGTGCTTGCCGGTCGTGGAGCCCACGCGGGTCACCTTCCGGCCCACGTAGGCTTTCCCCGGTACAAAACCGCTGGGGCGGACCAGCGACCGGGAGTCGTAGCGGACGAGCGCGTAGTCGCCGCCCGGGAACCGGGACTTCACGGTGGGGCCGATCTTCTGGGTGTTCTTCCGGCCGATCCGCCAGGAGGCCACGTCGTTGCCGCAGTGCCCGGCGGTGATGAGGTAGAGCTTGGGGCCACGGCGGACGTTGAAGCCGAGGCTGCACCGGGTGCCGGAGCCCTGGATGGTGGCTCCCGGGGACCCCGGCTGCCGCACCGGTCTGAACTCGCCCTCCAGCCGCTGGAGGTCCAGTGCGCCGATCTTGTCGCCGGCCGCCCGGCGCACGTCGTTGCGCTCGCCACCCGTGACCGTGGAGTCGGCCATCACGACCACCTCGCCGGCAGCCTTGTCGGTGTACCAGGCGACGCCCTCCACCTCGGACTCTCCGATGGCCGCGTGCAGCTCGGCGAGCTCGGCGTCGGTCGGCTCGTCGGAGTCCACGGCCTGCGCGGGGGCGGCCGTGGCCGGTGCCATGAGCCCGAGGACCATGGCGAGAACAGCCAGACGCACCCGCCTCCTGGCAACGGGGCGAGATGTGGTGGGACGTGTGTTCATGACGACCTCTCAGCGTTGAGGCCGGCCGGCGGCTTGTTCCGCGAGGTGCGCGACCGCGCGCCCTCGACGTCGTCCGTCCGGTCGGCACGGTCCAGCTCAACCTGACGTAGTTCGGCTTCAGCACTTCCTCGCCGAATTTAACCCGCTCCGCGCGGAGTCGCATGGCGGGGCCGGGCATGCGAAAGGCCCCCGGGTTGGCGTCTCCGCTACTGTCGTCTGCGATCAGGAAGGCGAGGATGCTCGAGGAATATGACGCACGGTGGCCAGCGACATTCGAACGCGCAGCCTCCGAACTGACCAAGGTCGAGCCGTCCTGGATCGTGGAGCACATCGGCTCCACAGCCCTCCCGGGGATGGCGGCCAAGCCGATCATCGACCTCGCCGTCCGGGTCGGCTCGTTCGCCGATGTCCAGGCCCGGTTCGACAGCCTCGCGACATACGGATGGCTGAGAATCGCTCGGGGCCCGCAGTCCCATCTGGTCCTGGTCAAGCAACAAGGGCCACGACGCACCCACATCGCTCATTTCTTCACCACCGAGCAGTGGAGCACCTGCAATCAGCGGATCTTCCGCGACTGGCTGCTCACGCACCCGCAGGACGCGGCGCGGTACCTCGAAGTCAAGCGGGCGGCCGCGGACCACGCGACCGACGGACGCGACTACACCGCCCGCAAGACTGCGGTCGTGCAGGAGATCGTCGACCGAGCTCGCGCGGCCCAGGGGCTCCCGCTGGTCGATGTCTGGGAGAAGTAGGGCGCCGAGGACGGCACAGGCACCACGTCGTCCATCAGCACCGAGACATGCGAAAGGCCCCCGGGTTGGCGTCTCCGCCGGCCCGGGGGCCTGTACTTACGCGTGGGCGATACTGGGATCGAACCAGTGACCTCTTCCGTGTCAGGGAAGCGCGCTACCGCTGCGCCAATCGCCCGTCGTGCTGCGAGGTGGGTACGGGATTCGAACCCGTGTATACGGCTTTGCAGGCCGCTGCCTCGCCTCTCGGCCAACCCACCGCCCGGCCAGACTTCGACCGACGGGTGCTCTCTTCAGCCGAAGAATCACGAGAGCGACTTTCCGAGCGGATGACGGGACTTGAACCCGCGACCCTCACCTTGGCAAGGTGATGCTCTACCACTGAGCTACATCCGCGAAGCCGGGCATCCTGGGGTTTCCCCCGGTGTTCCGGCGTTCTGAACATTAATCGAACGGAGGGCGAACCGTCCAATCGCACGCGCCGCCCGTACGGTTGTCCCGTGTCACCCAGCCCGGCCCATCTGCCCGCAAACCGCACGATCTCCCCGGTTCCGTCCCACCGCGACGTCCCGGCGACCGCCCCTGAAGTGACGGGCGCCACCGGCTGGGCGAGCTTCGCCGGACGCGTCGCGACCGACGCGGTCGAGTGCATCGACGTGCGCGAACAGCCCGAACGGCTGGAGAAGGGCACCTGGTTCGTCGTCGCCGACTTCGAGGGCCCGGCGCGCGCCTGGCGCTTCGCCCGGGTGCACGACGCCGGTTCGGACCACACCGGAAACTGGCACGGCCCGGCGTCCGACACGTGGACATCCTCGATGGACCAGGCCGCCTACGAGGACGCCGTGCGCCAGGTGCGCGCGCACGTGCGCGAGGGCGACGTCTACCAGGCCAACATCTGCCGGGTGCTGTCGGCACCCCTATCCCCCGACGGCGCCGAGCCCGACGCCCGGGCCCTGGCCGCGCGCCTGGCCGCCGGCAACCCCGCGCCGCACGCGGCCGCCGTCCACGTGCCGGCCGCGACCGGGCTGGACCCCGTGTGGGTGGTGAGCGCCTCGCCCGAGCTGTACCTGTCCCTGACGGACGGGCCCGACGGGCTCGTCGTCGAGTCCGGGCCGATCAAGGGCACGGCCCGCACGCCCGACGGCCTGACCGACAAGGACCGGGCCGAGAACGTGATGATCACCGACCTCGTGCGCAACGACCTGCAGACCGTCTGCCGCCCGGGCACGGTCGAGGTCACCTCGCTCCTCGCCGTGGAGGAGCACCCCGGCCTGGTGCACCTGGTCTCGCGCGTGCGCGGCACGCTCGCCGACGACGTCGTGCGTCCCGGCGAGCTGTGGCGCCGGCTGCTGGCCGGGACCTTCCCGCCCGGTTCGGTCTCGGGCGCGCCGAAGTCCAGCGCGCTGCGCATCATCGGCGAGCTGGAGCCCGCCCCGCGCGGCCCGTACTGCGGGGCCGTGGGCTGGGTCGACGACGGCCGGGCGTCCCTCGCCGTCGGCATCCGCACCTTCTGGTGGGCCGACGGCGTGCTGCGGTTCGGCACGGGCGCGGGCATCACGTGGGGCTCGGACCCGACGGCGGAGTGGCACGAGACCGAGCTGAAGGCCGAGCGGCTGGTGGCGCTGGCGTCGTCCTGAATGGACGGGCGGGTGCCAGGTTCGGGTGTCGGAGGTCCGGGCTACCGTGGATCCGTGGCTCGCGTCCCTGGCCCCGGGGTCCCGGAGGTCCTCGCTCCCTATGTCACCGCGGTCGTGCCGTACGACCTCGACATGGGAGCCCCGGGCGTGCACCGGGGCATGCCCGGCACCGGGCTGACGTCCGAGCTGCCGCTCGGCGAACCGATCGACGTCTCGTGGGCCGGGTCGGCCGGTTCCCGGCGCCAGGCCTGGTCGTGCGTGTCCGGCCTGCACACCCGGCCCGCCGCCATCCACCACCACGGATACCAGCGCGGCATCAGCGTGACCCTCACCCTGCGCGGCGCCCGGGCACTGCTGGGCGTGCCGGCGGGCGAGCTCGCCGGTGAGCTGACCAGCCTGCCGGAGGTGGCGCCGCACCTCGCGCACCTCCCCGAGCTGCTCGCCGGGTCCCCGGACGGCGCGACGGTCACGCGGGTCCTGGTCGACCGGCTCGCCCGGGCCGGGGAGCCGGGTCCGCGGGCCGACGTCGGGCGGGCGCTGGCCCGCATAGCGGGCGGCGGCCAGGTCCACCAGGTCGCCGCCGAGCAGGGCTGGAGCCGCCGCCACCTGCAGGACCTGGTCCGCGCCGAGTGCGGACTCACGCCGCGGGACCTGCGGCGGGTCGCCCGGCTCGCCCGCTCGCGCCGCGCCCTCGTCGTCGCCGCCCGGTCGGGACGCGTCGGCCTGGCCGACGTCGCGGCGGCCGCCGGGTACGCCGACCACGCCCACATGACCCGCGAGTGGGTCGCCCTGGGCGGGTGCACGCCGTCCACGTGGCTGCGCGAGGAGCTCCCGTTCGTTCAAGACGTCGCCGACCCGGCCGGGGCATCGTGGGAGGCACCCGACCGAGGAGAACGATCATGAGCACCGGACTATGGGTGACCCTCAGCTACCGCGACGCGGACGCCGCCCTGACGTGGCTGAAGGCCGTCGGCTTCACCGAGCGTGCCGTCTACCGGGACGACGCCGACCCCGCCGTCGTCCAGCACGCCGAGCTGACCTGGCCGGAGGGCGGCGGCGTCATGCTCGGCACGCACCGGCCCCGGCCGCAGTGGCCCGACCAGGTCGGGACGGGCTCGGCCTACGCCGTGACGGACGACGTCGACGGCACCTACGCGGCCGCGCTCGCGGCCGGGGGATCCAGCCTCCGGGAGCCCGTCGACCAGGACTACGGCGGCCGGTCCTGCGTGGTCCGCGACCCGGAGGGCAACCTGTGGAGCTTCGGGAGCTACCGCGGCGAGGCGTGATTCCCGGCACCGATGAGTTCCGGCGGCCGCCGCCGTCAGACCACGCATGGGAATCGTGAAAGCAGACCTGGCAGTCTCGCTCGACGGCTACTCCGCCGGGCACGACCAGAGCCTGGAGCACCCGTTCGGCCCGCTCGCGGGCGAGCGCCTCCACACCTGGATGTTCGAGTACGGCGACGCGCACAAGGCCGAGGCGGACGCCATCGTCGGCGCCGCGGCCTACATCATGGGCCGCAACATGTTCACCGCCGGCCGCGGGCCGTGGGACCTGGACTGGAAGGGCTGGTGGGGCGACAACCCGCCGTACCACGGGCCGGTCTTCGTGCTCACGCACCACCCGCGCGAGCCGATCCCGATGGAGGGGGGCACCACGTTCTACTTCGTGACCGACGGCATCGAGAGCGCGCTCGCCCAGGCCCGGGAAGCGGCCGGCGACGGCGAGATCTCCGTCACGGGCGGGGCCACCACGGTCAACGAGTACCTCGCCGCCGGACACATCGACGAGCTGCGCCTGCACGTGGTGCCGTTCACGCTCGGCTCGGGCACCCGCGTGTTCGACGGCGTGCCGCCCATCGAGTTCTCGTCCACCAGCGTGCGGCACACGCCGGAGGTCACCCACGTGACCCTGCGCCGGTGACACACTGGGCGGCATGACGGTCATCTGGACAGAGGGGCGCATGGTCGCGCCCGGCGAGGCCGCGCTCAGCGCGGTGGACCACGGCATCACGGTCGGCGACGGCGTCTTCGAGACCTGCGCCGTCCTGAACGGGCACGCGTTCGCCCTGACGCGCCACCTGGCGCGCCTGGAGCGGTCGGCGGCCGGCATGGGCATGGCGACCCTGGACCTGCGCAAGGTCCGGGACGGCGTCGACGCCGTGCTGGCCGCCTCGCCCGACGCGGGGCGCCTGCGCATCACCGTGACCGACGGCGTCGGCCCGCTGGGCTCCGGCCGTTCGGACGGGCCGCAGACGGTGGTGGTGGCCGCGACCGAGGCCGTCGTCGTGCACACCGGGCGCGCCGCCCGCTCACCCTGGACGCGCAACGAGAACAGCGCGGTCGCGGGCCTGAAGACGACGTCGTACGCCGAGAACGTCGTCGCTCTGGCGGACGCGATCGGCAAGGGCGCCGACGAGTCGGTCTTCGCGAACACCGCGGGCGACCTGTGCGAGGGCACCGGCTCGAACGTGTTCCTGGAGCTCGACGGCGAGCTGGTGACTCCCCCGCTCAGCGTGGGCTGCCTGGCCGGCATCACGCGCGAGCTGCTGCTCGAGTGGGGCACCGAGGCGGGCCTGCCCGTACGCGAGGCCAAGGAGGGCGAGCTGCCGTTCTCGGTGCTCGACCGGGTCTCGTCCGGCGAGGCGCGGATGCTGCTGACCGGGTCCGTGCGCAACGTCCAGCCGACGGTCTGGCTCGACGGGGTGGACCTGCAGATCGGCGAGCTGTCGGCCGCCGCGCGCGACCTCTTCGAGCGCAACATGCGGGAGCGGACCGACCCCTGACACCCTCCGGCGATTCGGATTTCGCATCCGCGCTCGAACCAGGCTAATATCGTCCACGCACGCTCCGACGGGGCAGGCAGCACGGGCGATTGGCGCAGGGGTAGCGCGCTTCGTTCACACCGAAGAGGTCACTGGTTCGATCCCAGTATCGCCCACCGTGCGGAAAGGCCCTCCGGCCAGCGGAAACGCTGAGCGGGAGGGCCTTTCACGTTGCCTGGGTGTGCCGCTACTGACCAGCGTTCACCAGGCCGGGATCGGCCGTATAGCGCCGGGATACGGCCCTCCATCGCCTGCTGAACTTCCATCAGCCCGGAACTTCACCCGCCAGGCCCCTCGTCGCCGCCTCGTCCGGCCAGGACCATGTGCGACATGACTGATGCGACCAACGGCGTCCAGAACTCCCCGACCGTGGCAAACAAGTCGGCGGGCCCCATCACCCTGGGGCTGGCCGGGCTGATCATCGGAATCCTCCTCATGACCGCCGGCGTCGGCGCCTTCGGAGCCACGGGCGCGATCATCGGGTTCGCGGCCCTCCTGGTCGGCCTCGCCGCCCTGCTCGACGGGGTCCACAAGCTCGTCCAGAACCTCGACAACGCCACCCAGGCGATCCTGGACCGGCGGCAATAATCACCCGCCCGGGTGAAAAACAGCGACCGACCCGTGACATTGGCAGGGTTCCTCACTAATATCCGATTTCCTGACAGTCCAGTAAGTACAACGGCGTGCTACCCGGATACCCGAGGAGATCTCCCCATGTCACGAACCCCGTCACGTGCTCGAAGGTCCAGACTCCGACCCCGCAACCTCCTGGCCGCGTTCGGCGCGCTCGCAGTCGCGGCCGCCGCGCTCGTCGTCGCGCAACCCACCCCGGCGACCGCGGTCCCCGCCACCATCCCCCTGACCATCACCAACGACTCCGGACGCGGCGACCAGGTCTTCGTCTACGTCCTGGGCGACCCGGGCACCGGCCAGCTCGGCTGGGCGGACGCCGCCGGCGCGTTCCACGCCTGGCCCACCGTGGGCGGCACTCCCGTCGACGCGCCGGACGCCTCGATCGCCGGGCCGGCGGACGGACAGTCCAAGACCATCCAGCTGCCCAAGATGTCGGGCCGCGTGTACTTCTCCTACGGCAGCAAGCTCAGCTTCAAGGTCGTCAACGACGGCCGCCTGGTGCAGCCCGCGGTGCAGAACCCGAGCGACCCGAACCGCAACAAGCTGTTCAGCTGGACCGAGTTCACCCTGAACAACGACGGCCTGTGGATCAACAGCACCCAGGTCGACTTCCTCTCCGCCCCGTACCAGACGGGCCTGCGCAAGGCCGACGGCACGGTGATCAGCACGGGCATGCTCAAGCCGAACGGCTACCAGAACGTCGTCAACGCCCTGGCCGCGACGCCCGGCTGGACCAACCTGGCGCAGCGCGCCCCGGACGGCTCGCTGCTGCGCGTGCTGGCCCCGGGCCACGCGATCGGCACCGGGCAGATCGACGCGAACATCCTGTCGTCGTACGTGGACCAGGTGTGGGCCAAGTACACGAACGAGAACCTCACCGTTGCGCCCTACTCCTACGACCCCGCCGCGGTCTTCACCGGCCGGGTGCAGAACGGCGTCATGCGGTTCACCAACTCCTCGGGCGCGTACGTGACCGAGTTCCGCAAGCCGTCGAGCGACTCGGTCTTCGGCTGCTACAACGACCTGGCCGCGCCGAACAACGACATCGGCGCCATCGCCCGCACGCTGTGCGCCGGCTTCCACCGCTCCACGCTGCTGACCCGCACCACCCAGCCGGGGACCAGCACCTCGGGCTTCTACGAGGCGTCGGTCACCGACTACTACTCCAAGTTCATCCACCAGCAGATGGCCAACGGCAAGGCGTACGGCTTCGCCTTCGACGACGTCCTGGCCCAGGAGTCGCTGGTGCACGACGGCAACCCGTCCGCGGCCTACATCCAGCTCGACCCGTTCTCGGGCACCGCCACCCCCATCTCCGGGTCCGACGGCGGCGGGGGCGACGGCGGCACCGGCACGCTCCCCGCGGGCACCGGCCCGGTGCACGCGTCCAACGGCATGTGCGTGGACGTCCCCTGGGCCGACTCGGTCAACGGCAACCCGCTGCAGATCGTCAACTGCACCGGCAACACGGCGCAGACCTGGACCCGGTCCAGCTCGACGCTCGCAGCGCTCGGCCGCTGCATGGACGTCGCGTCGGGCGGCACCGCAGACGGCGCCGTCGTGCAGCTCTGGGAGTGCAACGGCACCGGCGCGCAGAGCTGGACCTACCGGTCGAGCGACCAGGCGGTCGTCAACCCGCAGTCGGGCAAGTGCCTGACGGCGGTCGGGGGCGCTCCCCTGCACGACGGTCAGCGCCTGGAGATCCGCACCTGCTCCGGCACGGCCGCGCAGCGCTGGACCTTCTGAGCCAGCCGCCGAAGCGACTTCGGTCGGTTGTCTTGAGACCGGTGGGACCAACGCCCGGACTCACGACAACCGAC
>NZ_JBHVEG010000099.1:0-23357 GCF_042802395.1 Promicromonospora sp. NPDC057488 | reverse complement strand
CTACGGGGCGCCGGACCGGCGTCGTCGTGGTCGGCGGCGGGTTCCGCTCAGCGGCCGCCCCCGGCGGCGAGCCGCATGAGGTCCGTCGTGAAGTCGACGTCCGCGACCGACTTCTCGGCGCGCGTCGCGTTCCCCGAGAACTGGTGCTGGTACCCGTCCCAGGCGGTGTCCGCGATCTGGTGGCCCACACCGCTGCGCAGCAGCAGCGTGAGCTCGGTCGCGGCGCGCGTGACCCGCCGGCCGAGGTCGGGGGAGCCCCAGTCCTCCGGCGTCGCGTACACCGAGGTGGGCACGGGCAGGGCGCGCAGGAACGCGAACAGCGGGCGGAGCTGCTCGTCGGGCACCATGGCGTGCCGGGCGCTGCCGCCTGTGGCCGCCAGCACCACGGGCCTGGCCACGAGCAGGTCGTTGTCGAGCACGTCGGCGAATGACTTGAACAGGCCGCTGATCCCGGCCTTGTAGACCGGCGTGCTCGCGATGACGGCGTCCGCCGCCGCGAGCCGCGCGATGGCGCGCTTCAGGTCCTCGCCGGGGAAGCCCGACACGAGGGCCCGCGCGATGTCGACGGCGAGCGGGCCGAGCTCGACGACGCTCGCCGTGGCCGGCATCCCGGCCTCCCGCAGCAGGTCGAGCGACTTCTGCGTGATCCGGTCGGCCAGCAGCCGGGTCGACGACGGCTCGCTCACCCCCGCGCTGACCACCACGAGGTTCAGCGGTTCGACGGTCATGGCTGACGGCTCCCTTCGAGCAGTGCGGTGGACAGGTCCCGGAGCGTCTCGAGCTGCGTCCGGCTCAGGGCGCGGGTCATGGCCCGCGCCACGTGGTCCGCGTGCTGGGCGCCGATCCGGCGCTGGATCGCGGCGCCGTCCGCGGACAGGCGCAGGCGACAGGCGCGGCCGTCGTCGGGGTCGTCCCCGCGGACGACGAGGCCGCGCTGCTCCATGCGGGCGACGAGGCGCGAGACGCCCGCCTGGGTGAGCAGCACGTCGTCGATCAGGTCCTTCATGCGCAGGCCGTCCGGGGCGGTGGAGAGGGCGTAGAGCACGCCGTACTCGTTGGGCAGCAGGTCCGCCCAGATGTCGGCGGCCTCGAACTCGCGCGCGATGGTGGCCTGGGCCCGGAAGAGCGCCTCCCAGGCCTCGTTCGCGAGCCGCGTGGTGCCGGCCATCGTCAGGCCACCGCCGGGAACCGGGCCTGCACGGCGGCGTCGGTGTCCTGGTAGGGCGAAGGGCCCGACAGGTTGTCGCCGCGGTTCGGGTTCGGCCGGGGCTGGCGCGGCTCGGCGTCGCCGTACTTGGCGGTGATCAGGCTGGCGTGCGTCGGGGCGTCAGGGACGCCGGGCGCGCGGCGCGACTCCATCTCCTTGCGCAGCACCGGGACCACCTCGGTGCCGAGCAGCTCCACCTGCTCCAGGGCCATCTCGACGGACATGCCCAGTCCGTCCAGGTTGAAGAGCTGGCGCTGGTAGTCACCGAAGCCTTCCTGGAAGGTCAGGACCTTGTCGATGATCTGCTGCGGGCTGCCGACGGTCAGCGGCGTGTCGCGCATGTAGTCCTCGAGCTTCATGCCGCGGAACAGCGCGTAGTTCTCGAAGTAGGGGCGGAACGTGTCCACCGCGTCCTGCGACCGCTTCGCGATGAACGCCTGGCCGCCGAGGCCCACGATCGCCTGGTCGGCGCGGCCGTGGCCGTAGTGCTCGAACCGCTGCCGGTAGAAGTCGACGAGCGGCTTGAAGTGGAAGTTGGGCGCCAGCACGTGGTTCGCGAAGTACCCGTTGCCGTAGTAGGCGGCCTGCTCGGCGATCTCGGGGGTGCGGATCGAGCCGTGCCAGACGAACGGCGGCACGTCGTCCAGCGGGCGCGGGGTGGCGGTGAAGCCCTGCAGCGGGGTGCGGTACTGGCCCTCCCAGTCCACGACGTCCTCGCGCCAGAGCTGGTGCAGCAGGTTGTAGTTCTCCAGGGCGAGCCCGACGCCGTCGCGGATCTTCTTGCCGAACCACGGGTAGACGGGCGCGGTGTTGCCGCGGCCGACCATGAGGTCGAGCCGGCCCTTGGCCAGGTGCTGGAGCGTCGCGTAGTCCTCGGCGATCTTCACCGGGTCGTTGGTGGTCATCAGGGTGACCGACGTGCTCAGCACGATGTTCTTCGTCACCGCGGCGATGTGGCCGAGCAGCGTCGTGGGGGAGGACGGGATGAACGGCGGGTTGTGGTGCTCGCCGATGGCGAAGACGTCCAGGCCCACCTCGTCGGCGCGCTGCGCGATGCGCACGATGTTGCTGATCCGCTCCGCCTCGCTCTGCGTGTATCCGGTGACCGGGTCGGGCGCGATGTCGCCGACGCCGAAGATTCCGAACTGCATGGGGTTCGCCTTCCGAGCGATGAGTTGCATGACTGGTTATGCATCCCAACAACATGACTGGTCATGTATTCCCCGGTGCTCGTGGACCCGGGCGAGGGAGGGGGTTGCCATCCGAGAAACCGGTTACTAGGATCTGGGAAACCGGTTACCCGTATTCACCCGCTGCGCGCACCACAGCAATGTCCCGCATTCAACGACGAACGTGAGGCAATGAGATGAGACGACCAAGAGCTGTCCAGTTCCTCTCGGCGGTGGCCGCGACGGCCCTCGCCGTCGCGATCGGGGTGACCGCACAGTCCGTCCCCGACGCCGCGGCCGCCACCGGCTCGGCCACGGGCTACGCGACCCAGAACGGCGGTACCACCGGCGGCGCCGGGGGCCAGACGGTCCGGGCCACGACCGGCACCGCGATCCACACCGCGCTGTGCAGCCGGGCCAGCAGCAGCACCCCGATCATCATCGAGGTGTCCGGCACCATCAACCACGGCAACACCAGCAAGGTCTCGGGCGACAGCTGCAGCACGGCCGACGACGTGATCGAGCTCAAGCAGATCAGCAACGTCACGATCGTCGGCGTCGGCAGCGGTGCCGTGTTCGACCAGATCGGCATCCACATCCGCGAGTCCAGCAACATCATCATCCAGAACGTCACCGTCCAGAACGTGAAGAAGTCGGGCTCGCCGACGTCGAACGGCGGCGACGCGATCGGCATGGAGAGCGGCGTCCGCAACGTGTGGGCCGACCACCTCACGCTGCTGGCCTCGGGCGGCGAGTCGGAGGGCTACGACGGCCTGTTCGACATGAAGAACGACACCAAGTACGTGACCCTCTCGTACAGCATCCTGCGCAACTCGGAGCGCGGCGGCCTGATCGGGTCCAGCGAGAGCGACCTCTCGAACGGCTTCGTCACCTTCCACCACAACCTGTACCAGAACCTCAACTCCCGCACGCCCCTGCTGCGCGGCGGCATCGCGCACATCTACAACAACCACTACGTGGGGCTGGTCGAGTCGGGCATCAACTCGCGGGCCGGCGCCAAGGCGAAGGTGGACAACAACTACTTCGAGGACTCCAAGGACGTGCTCGGCACGTTCTACACCGACCAGGCGGGCTTCTGGCAGGTCGCGGGCAACGTCTTCGACAACGTCACCTGGTCCAGCCCGGGGGAGGACAACAACCCCGCGGGACCGAACCCGACGTCGAACACCTCGGTGAGCATCCCCTACTCGTACCCGCTGGACGCCGCGAGCTGCGTGCCGACCGTCGTCGCCGAGACGGCGGGGGCGAACACCGGGCTGCAGGTCTCGGACGGCAGCTGCACGCCGACGGACCCGACCGATCCCACGGACCCGACCGACCCCACGGACCCGACGGACCCGACCGACCCGACCGACCCGCCGACCGGGGCCAACCTGAGCCTCGGCGCCGGCGCCGACGGTTCCAGCAAGGCGAGCGGCACGAGCTACGGCAACGTGCTCGACGGCGACACGAGCACGTACTGGTCGCCGGCGGGCGCCACGGGCCGGGTCTCGGTCAAGTGGGGCAGCGCCACGACGGTGTCGGCGATCAATGTCCGGGAGGCGTCCGGCGCCGTCGGGAACATCGGCTCCTGGCGGGTCGTGAACAACGGCAACGGCGCCGTGCTGGCCACGGGCAGCGGGGCCGGCGTCATCAGCTTCGCGGCTACCTCGCTGACCAAGATCAACTTCGAGATCACCAGCTCCTCGGCCACGCCGCGGATCGCGGAGCTCGAGACGTACGCGAGCGCCGCCCCCGGCGGCGAGGAGCCGGGCGGTGAGGACCCGGGGGAGGAGCCCGGCGAGCAGCCGAGCGCGGACGCCCTGTTCGTGGCGCCGGGCGGTACCGACGGTGCTTCGGGGACCGAGTCCGACCCGACGACGCTGGCCTCGGCGATCGACCGGATCGAGCCCGGCGGTGCCATCTCGGTGCGGGGCGGCACGTACAACCTGTCGCAGACGCTCGACATCGCGCCGGGCAACAGCGGCACCTCCGGCAACCGGACCGAGCTGTTCGCGTACCCGGGAGAGCGGCCGGTGCTGAACTTCTCGGCCCAGAGCGAGGACCCCGCCAACCGGGGCATCGCGATCGGCGGCGACTGGTGGCACCTGCGCGGCCTCGTCGTCGAGCACGCCGGTGACAACGGCATCCTGCTGGGCGGGGACAACAACATCATCGAGCGCGTGGTGACGCGGTTCAACCACGACTCGGGCCTGCAGATCTCGCGGTACACCGCCGGGGCGCCGAGCAGCGAGTGGCCGTCGAACAACCTCGTCGTCTCCTCGGAGTCGCACGACAACGCCGACTCCGACGGGGAGGACGCCGATGGGTTCGCGCCCAAGCTCACCGTGGGCAGCGGGAACGTCTTCCGGTACACCGTGTCCCACAACAACATCGACGACGGCTGGGACCTGTACACCAAGGACGACACCGGCCCCATCGGCGCGGTGACCATCGAGGACTCGCTCTCGTACGAGAACGGGACCCTGTCCGACGGCTCGCAGGCCGGCAACGGCGACCGCAACGGCTACAAGCTCGGCGGCGAGGACATCGCGGTCAACCACGTCGTGCGCCGCAGCATCGCCTACGACAACGGCAAGCACGGCTTCGGCTACAACCGGAACCTGGGGTCGCTGACGGTGTCGAACAACCTGAGCATCGGCAGCGCGGAGCGCAACTTCAACTTCGACGGCGGCTCGTCGACGTTCCGCGACAACACGTCCTGCAACAGCGGCTCGAACGACCGCATCATCGGGACCGACGCCGGCGGCAACCAGTGGTGGTCCGGCTCGAACGGGTCCCGGTGCGCGCAGTACTCGGGGGCGCTGGACTGGTCGTTCGCCTCGGATGGCCGGCTCGTGGTGACGATCGGGGGGAACGAGGTCGACCTGTAGGTCCTCGGCTGACGGGGAGCCCTGGGGAGCGCGGGTGCGCGCTTCCCAGGGCTCAGCCCTGTTCTGGCCGTTCAGCGTCGGTCGAGGTGTTCCACGGCGAACTCGTCTCTCGCGACGGATCGATGCCAGGCGGCGTCGCGCTGGTGGTTGAGTTCGACCAGGACGTTCGGGTCGTCGATCAGGGTGGAGCTGACCGCCACGCCGTCGTCGAAGGACATCCGGGCTGCCCTGCGCGAGTCGAACAGCCAGTGGTCGAACTCCGGCAGCCCGGCTGCGTCGTCGCGGGCGAGGTAGCGGATGTCCTCGCCCGCCTCGTTGTTGAAGGCGGCGGTCCACAGTCCGAACCGGTTGTAGTCGGACAGCGGCAGCGACACGACCCGCACCCGCCTGACGATCTTGCCCTCGGCGACCCGCTCCCGGATCGTGGCCAGCCAGCCCTCCAGCCACGCCATGTCCGTGGTCCCGTCCGCGAGGTACCGCCGCAGGGGCTCACGCAGGTTCGGCGAGTTGTACCGCTCGAGCAGCTCGAGGCGGAACGCGGTGTGCTCGCACTCGGCGAAGAGCTGGCCCAGGTCGGGCGCGGGTGGGTTTTGTGCCGAGGCCGGGCTCATGTCAGCAGCGACCGCAGGACGGTCGCGGCGCCGTCGTCGTCGATCGATCCCGTGCTGTAGGTCGCGGCCGCGACGACCGACGGCGCGGCGTGTCCCATGGCGAAGTCGTGCGAGGCCCACCGGAACATCTCGAGGTCGTTCTCGCCGTCGCCGATCGCGACCGTGCGGCCCGGCTCGACGCCGAGGTCTTTACGTATCTTCTCCAGCGCGGAGGCCTTGGAGATCCTGGGCGGGGTGACGTCGACCCAGTCGAGCCGGGGCGCGACCGCGGTCAGGCCACACGCGAGCAGCGCACGGACGATCTGGTGAGCGCCGGGCCCGTGCAGGGCGATCCTGGGCGTCGGGTTGACCAGGAACTCGCCGAGCGGGGCCTGGCGCTGGGCGCCGTTGAGCTCGTGCCTGGGGAACGGGGCACTGACCCGCCAGCCGACGCCGACGATCTCGGCGGCGATACGTACCGCTGCCGCCGCCCGCATCGCGATGTCGATGACGGTCGCGGTGTCGACCCGGTGTTGCTCGACGACCTGGTAGCGGTCGCCGACGAGGTGCACCGTGATCGCGCCGTTGCTCGTGACCATCCACGCGTCGTGCAGGCCGAGCTGCAGGGCCGCGGACACCGCGCCCTTCACGGACCGGCCCGTCGCCAGGACGATGTGGTGCCCGGCGCGCAGCACCTCCTGCGTCGCACTGTGCACGGCCGGCGTCGGCGGCTGCCCGGTGCGCAGGAGAGTCCCGTCGATGTCGCACGCGATCATCAGTCGACTGTTCCGGGGCCCGGTCGTCATGTTGTGCAGGCTAATTGGCTGCTCACGCTCCGGCCAGGAGCGGAGGAGGTGGTTTTTTCGCTGCCTGCGGTGTCTGCTGGGACCTCGCGCGACGCGAGCTACAGGCCGGTCTGGTCGACGCCGTAGGTTGCTTGTTCCACGGTGAACTGGTCGCCGTACTCGGACGAGAGCTGATCGATGAGGCCTTGTCGACTGAACGAGTCATAGTCCAGGTATTCCTGAGCGGCCTTGGCCGCCTGCTCGTTCCAGTCGACGTCCAGCGAGTCGACGGCGAACTCGGCATCCTCCACAGGAAAGGCGTCACCGTACTCGCTGGAGAGCTGGTCGATCAGGCCCTGCCGTGAGAAGGCCTGGTAGTCGAGGTAGTCCTGCGCAGAGACGATGGCCTGCTGCTGGGACTCTGTGAGTTCGGGCTCGGCCTTCTCCTCCTCCTTCGTTTCGGTCGACTCCTTCGACTCCTTCGACTCCTTCGACTCCTTCGACTCCTTCGGCTTCGAGGCCGGGGCGGAAGTTGTGGTCTCGGCGGTCGCTGCCTCGTCCGTGACGGGTTCCGTCGGCACAGAGCATGACGCGAGACCGAAGGTCAGGGCCAGGGCGGTCAGGCTCGCGGCGATCGTGGTACGCATGGGCTTGCCTCTCCGCGGGTGAGGGCGCGTTACCCATGTAGGGAGGATCGAAAGGGGTCGGCGGGACGCCAGTCGGGTGGGGCCGGACGCTATCCGAGCAGCGACAGCAGGGCGCTCGCAGCGCCCTCGTCGTCGAGCGATCCCGTGCGGTGTGTCGCGGCCGCGAGGACGAACGGTGAGGCGTGGCCCATGCCGACGGCGCGCGCGGCCCACCCGAACATCTCGATGTCGTTCTCCCCGTCGCCGATCGCCACCGTGCGCTCGGTGTCGACACCGAGCTCGATGCGGACCTTCTCCAGCGCGGAGGCCTTGGAGATCTGGGGTGGCGTGACGTCGACCCAGTCGAGCCGGGTCGCGATGGCGGTGACGCCCTGTGCGATGAGCGCGGGGACCATGCGGTAGGCGTCGGGCCCGTGCAGGGCGATCCGCGGCGTCGGGTTCGCCAGGAACTCGTCGAGCGGCGCCTGCCGCTGGGCGCCGTTGAGCTCGTGCCCGGGAAACGGGGCGCTCACCCGCCAGCCGACGCCGACGATCTCGGCGGCGACCCGGACCGCAGGCGCCTCTCGCAGCGCGATGCCGATGACCGCCGCGGCGTCGACGGCGTGTTCCTCGACCACCTGGTAGTGCTCGCCGACCAGGTGCGCGGTGACCGCGCCGTTGCTCGTGACCATCCAGACGTCGCGCAGGCCGAGCTGCAGCGCCGCGGACACGGCGCCCTTCACGGACCGGCCCGTCGCCAGGACGATGTGATGCCCGGCCCGCAGCACCTCCTGCGTCGCGTGCCGCACGGCCGGCGTCGGCGGGCGCCCGGTGCGAAGCAGGGTTCCGTCGATGTCGCACGCGATCATGAGCGGCGCACCGTCGCTGGTGCGCCGCGTCTCGTGTGGCTCAGGTTGCTTCGAGGTCACGTCAAGGACAGTAGGGCCGCCGGCCGACGGCGGCGAGGAACTTGCTCACGATTGCTCCGGCCGGTCCGGAGTGTGCTCCACCTGGCCCATGAGCTCCTCGGCGACCCTGGTGAGGTGCGCACGGGCCTTGCGGTCGTAGTCGGCGTCCAACGCGAGCGTTTCGAACACCTTGGTGTACAGCTCGACCTCGCCGGGCTGGGCGAGGTTGAGCTCGGCAGAGAAGGTCTCGACCTGAACGAGGTCGTCGTCGTGGATCCAGAATCCGTGTGCCGGGGCGATGGCGTAGCGCTTGTCGAACGGGATGACCCCGAGCCGGACGTTGGGAAGCATCGACAGCGAGATCAGCCGGTCGACCTGGCCGACCATCACGTCGGGCGGGCAGAGGGCGTACCGCAGCACTGCCTCGGTGATGACCATGTGGAACCGTTTGCCCGGCTGGTACAGGATCTCTTGCCGACGCATCCGTTCTGCCACCGCGGCGTCGATGTCCCGGCGGTGCCCGAACTTGTGCGTGACCTCGGTGAACCGATGCCGTGCGTACCCCGGGGTCTGGAGCAGTCCAGGAACAAAGGTCGGCTCGAACGCCCGAAGAAGCTCCGTGGTCTCCTCTCGGCGTGCCGTCTGTGCCTGGACGCTCGCGACGCCGCCGCGGAACTGCCGCTGCCACTCCGCGTGCCGGGTCTCCAACGTGTGCAGGGCCGCCAGAAGGCCTTCGGTCTCCTGCTCGGCGCTCGAGGCCCGACACCACGCACGGATGTCGTCGTCCGACGGGGTCTGCCGGGAGTGCTCGATCTTGGAGACCTTGGAGGGCTGCCAGGACAGGGACAGGGCGAGCTGCTGACCTGTCAGGCCAGCAGCTCGCCGTAGCTCACGCAGGCGCCTCGCGAGCGCGTCGCGCGCGTCGTTGACGTCAGTGCTCGTCGATGTGTTCCGCGGCAAAGTCATCTCTCGGGATCGCGCGGTGCCAGGCGGCATCACGCTGGTAGTTGAGCTCGACCACGACGGCCGGGTCCTCGATCAGCTCGACGCCGAGGAAGGTGTCCACGTCGTCGAAGTGCATCTTGCCGACGGTCCGGGAGTCGAACAGCCAGTAGTCGAACTCGGGTAGGTCAACGGCATCCTGACGTGCAACGTACCGGATGTCCTCGCCGGCCTCGTTGGCGAGCCGGGCGACACCGAGGGAGAACCGGACGTAGTCGCTCAGCGGCACCGAGACGACGCGGACGCGGTGGAAGGCGCGGCCGTTTGCGGTCGTCGCGCGGATGGACGCCAACCAGTTCTGGAACCACCCCATGTCGACCGACTCGCCGGCGAGGAACTGCTGGAACGCGGTCTCCTCGGTCGGCGAGGCGTACGAGTCACGTGTCTCCAGGCGGAACGCAGAGTGCTCGTACTCCTTCAGCATCCGGCTGAACTCCGGACCCGGCGGGATGAGCGTGCTCAGAGCACTCCCTCCTGGTACCGGCGCGCCCACATCTTGATGACGTCCTCCGGGATCTCGATGATCGCCTCGTGGTCGGGGACGTCACCGACGTCAGCGAGCACCTGAGGGTCGGTGACCTTCCAGCCCTGGGCGATATAGGTCACCCGATCCGTGCGATCTGTGGCGAAGAGGGTCGGTGAGTTGCCCTCGTTCGACTCGGGATCCTTGCCGAGAAAGTGTGCGCGCATCTTCCAACCTCATCCTTGCTCGGAATCAGAGAAATATTGCTCCGCAAGCGTGGCATCCCTGTATGCGAGCGTCAAGAGTGGGCGTGTGAGACGGACGGTGCGCAGTCTCGCCGCGGATGAGGCGGCGCGCTGGATCGCGGTGAGCGCGGCCGCCGTCGGCCGCCCGCACCGGAAGATCCAGGACCTTAGGTGCCCCGTCTCGGACTTGAACCGAGGACCAAAAGATTATGAGTCTCCTGCTCTGACCAGCTGAGCTAACGGGGCTTGCGGCACCAAGCCGCGCAAGGATCCTACTGCCTCAGGCGGTTCCCGCAGGTGGGGAGCCCGCTCGGCGCGACGCCGTCCGGCTGGGTACGCTCGAGACGAGCGACGGGTGGCACCGCCGGGGGCTGCCGACCCGCCCCGTGAGCCAAGGGCGGCGACATGAGTACCCAACCTGGCGACGGCGCCGAGGCCGTGACCGCGCACAGCCGGCGGCTGATGCTGCTGCTGTCCGCCGCGATGTTCGTGCTGGTGGTCGACACCTCGCTGATGAACGTGTCGATCTCCGCCGTCATCCGGGACCTGGACACCACGGCCGGGGGAGTGCAGTCCGCGATCGCGCTCGAGGCGCTGGTCTCGGCCGCGTTCATCCTGATCAACAGCAAGGTGGGCGACCTGATCGGGCGCAAGCGCGCCTACGTCCTCGGGCTGCTCGCGTACGCCACCGGGGCGCTGGCCATGACCCTGGCGCAGAGCCTGACGGCGATCATCATCTTCTGGGCGATCATCGGCGGGCTCGGCGCCTCGCTGCTGCTGCCCGCGATGCAGTCGCTGATCCACGGCAACTTCGAGGGCCCCGCCCAGAAGCAGGCGTACGCCATGGTCGGCGCCGCGGCCGCGATCGCCGCGGCCGTCGGCCCGCTGCTGGGCGGGTTCGTCACGACCTACCTGTCGTGGCGGGTCGGGTTCGGGCTGGAGGCGCTCATCATCGTGATCGTCCTGAGCCAGATCCGGCTCGTGCGCGACGTCCCGTACACGGGCGACCGCCAGGTCGACGTCGTCGGCGCGATCCTGTCCGTGATCGGCATGGGCGGCGTGGTGCTCGGCATCCTGGTCTGGCAGGAGGGCGGTGAGCTCGTCGGGGTGCTCATCGTGATCGGGGTGGCGGCGCTGGCAACGCTCGCCCGCTGGCTCGTGCGCCGCGTCCGGGAGCACAAGGTCCCGCTGCTCGACCCCGGCCTGTTCCGGCACCCCACGTTCACCACCGGGATCACCGGCCAGATGCTCCAGCAGGTCACCCTGGGCGGCGCCATGATCGCCCTGCCGCTGTTCCTGCAGATGACGCTGGAGTACAACGCCCTGGAGGCCGGCCTGGCCCTGACGCCGCTCTCGCTGACGATGTTCGGGGCCGCGCTCGTCGCCGGGCGCAGGGCCGGCAACCGCCGTCCGGCCGCGATCATCCGCACCGGGTTCCTGCTGGCCGGCCTCGGTATCGCCGTCATCATCCCGTTCGTGCCGCGCGTGGACAGCGGCTGGTACCTCGTGCTGCCGCTCGCGATCACGGGCTGCGGGCTGGGCCTGCTGGTCTCGCAGCTCAACAACTACACTCTGGCCCCCGTCGAGGAGGAGCGGGTCAGCGAGGCCGCGGGCGTGAACTCGGCCGCCGGGTCCTTCGGCCTCTCGTTCGGCCTGGCCATGTCGGGCGGCATCCTGCTCGCGTCCCTCGCGCTCGGCTTCAACGAGCTCACCCAGCAGAGCCAGGTCATCCCCGCCGCCGAGCAGCAGCAGATCGCCGCCGCGCTCGAGACCGACGCCGAGGTGATGAGCAACACCCAGCTCGCCGAGCAGATCACCGGCCAGCCGCCCGCCGTCGAGGCCGAGGTGCTGGCCATCAACGAGGAGGCCCGCAACCGGTCGCTGCAGGTGGCGCTGCTGGTCCCGCTGCTCGCCGGCCTCGTCGGGCTCGGCAATTCCGTCCGCATGATGCGGCTGCCGGACCAGAAGCCGTCGTCGTCCCTGGACGGGACCGACCTGGGCTGAGAACCGGGCTGACGCCGAAAAGTCCTGGCGCACCTCCGCCGTCCGCCCTTAGGTTCTGCGAGCCATCCCCTACAGAACTGGAGCACTCCCATGTCCTCGGACTTCCCGGTCGCCCTGTCGGGCGCCCGGGCCCAGACCCTCATGTGGGCGCACGAGCACGACGTCGACCACGCGGCACTGAACCAGCTGCGCAACATCTCCGCCCTGCCCTGGGTCGAGGGCGTCCGCGTGATGCCCGACGTCCACCTCGGCAAGGGCGCGACCGTCGGCTCCGTCATCGCCATGCGCGACGCCGTGTCGCCCAACGCCGTCGGCGTCGACATCGGCTGCGGCATGATCGGCGTCCGCACCTCGCTCACCGCCGCCGACCTGCCCGACGACCTCTCCCGCCTGCGCAAGCGGATCGAGGCCGCGATCCCGGTCGGCTTCCACTCCCACGAGGAGCAGGTCGACCTGCTCCGGCTGCGGCCCGTCAAGGGCTCGGGTGGACAGGAGCGGCTGCGCGGCGAGAACGCGTTCTGGGACCGGTTCGAGACACTGAACCCGAAGGTGCGGCAGCTCGAGACCCGGGCGCGCAAGCAGCTCGGCTCGCTCGGCGGCGGCAACCACTTCGTCGAGGTCTGCCTGGACCAGGACGACCAGGTCTGGCTCCAGCTCCACTCCGGCTCCCGGAACATCGGCAAGGAGCTCGCCGAGCACCACGTCCGCATCGCCAAGGACCTGGAGCACAACAAGGGCCTCGTGGACCGCGAGCTCGCCGTGTTCCTCGCCGGCACGCCCCAGATGGACGCGTACCTCAACGACCTGTGGTGGGCCCAGGAGTACGCGGCTCGCTCGCGGGCCGTCATGATGGCGCTCGCCGTCCAGGCGGTCCGGGACGAGTTCGCGGCCATGTCCGACGGCGGCCGGGAGATCACCTTCGACGAGGGCGTGAACGTGCACCACAACTACGTGGCGCGCGAGCAGATCGACGGCGCGGAGCTGATCGTCACCCGCAAGGGCGCGATCCGGGCCGGCCAGGGCGACCTGGGCCTGATCCCCGGGTCGATGGGCACGGGCTCCTACGTGGTGCGCGGCCTGGGCAACCCGCAGTCGTACTGGTCGGCGTCGCACGGCGCGGGCCGGCGGATGTCGCGGACCAAGGCCAAGAAGGAGTTCACCCTGGACGACCTCGCGGCCCAGACCGCGGGCGTCGAGTGCCGCAAGGACCAGGGCGTGCTGGACGAGATCCCCGGCGCCTACAAGGACCTCGACGCCGTGATCGCCGCGCAGTCCGACCTCGTCGAGGTCGTGGCGCGGCTGCGCACGGTGCTCTGCGTCAAGGGCTGAGGTTCTTCGCCTGCACGACTGACCGAACGACGGCGGCCGCCGTGATCCCGGGAGGGGTCGCGGTGGCCGCCGCGTGCGTCCCGGGTCACTCTGGATGCTCAGGGTGGTTGCTCAGGTTGGACGCCCGGTGCAGGAGGTGGCCCACGTGGACGGACACGAACCGCAGCAGGGCGACGTCGCCGCGAACCACGACGTGCGGTCCCTGCCCAAGCGGCGCCGCCGGACCCTGATCACCCTGGGCCTGCTGCGGGCGTTCGCGACGTCGGCCCTGCTGGTGGCGCTCTACTACGTGCTCCCGCTCGACCGGTTCTCGGTGCCGTCGCTCGCGCTGGTCCTGGCGGTCGGTCTCGCGGCGCTCGGCGCGACGTCGTACTGGGAGATCCGGTCCATCGTCCGGTCCCGGTTCCCGGGCATGCGGGCGGTCCAGGCGCTCGCGACGCTCGTCCCGTTCTTCCTGCTCCTGTTCGCCTCGACGTACTTCACGCTCAGCGACCGCGAGCCGGCGACGTTCAGCGAGACCCTCAGCCGCACCGACGCCCTCTACTTCACGATCTCGACGTTCGCGACGGTCGGCTTCGGGGACATCGTGGCCCAGACCGACGCCGTGCGGCTGCTCGTCTCCGGGCAGATCCTGCTCGACCTGGTCATTCTGGGCCTGGGGATCCGGGTGCTCCTCGGCGCGGTCCAGCGGGGCCGGTCGGGCGGGCCTGACCGGGACTCGGCGCCCGGGCGCTGAGGGGGCGAACTGTCGCCGGGCACCGGGTCTCTGGCACCCTGTGCGCGGTGAGCACCACCCCGGGCGAGACTCCTGCCCAGCACCGCCCGACGACGACGCCGGGTCAGCCGGCCGTCCCGTCCGTCCCGGCGCGGGTCCGTGGGCTGGTCGTCGTGGTCTGGGTCGTGCTGCTCGCGCACCTCGCGGCCACGTTCGTCTGGGCGGCGCCGGGCTACCTGACCGGGCGGCCCGCGGGGGAGTCCACCGGGGACGCGCCGACGACGGCCGTGCACCGGGCGCTGGAGCCCTACATGACGCCCGTGTTCGCGCAGAACTGGTCGGTCTTTGCGCCCTCGCCGCTGCACGTCGAGTACTCCCTGCGCGTGCGGGGCGTCTACGCCGGCGCGCCCGACGGCGACCTGGTGCCCGGGCCCTGGGTCGACGCCACGGCGGTCGAGGTCCGGGCGCTCACCGGGCACGTGCTCCCGGCGGCGACCGACCGCCCGTCCCGCCGGCTCGCGTCGGACCTGCGGACCGCGTTCCTGGAGCTGCCCGAGGAGGGGCGGGCGGTGGTGCTGGTGTCGGCGGGGTCGGCGGGTTCGGGGGGTTCGGCGGGGTCGGCGGGGTCGGCCGGTTCGGCGGCGGACGGCGGTTCGGGTGGCTCCTTTGCGGCCGGCCCCTGGCCCGGTCTGCGCGAGGCCTTGCTCGACGCCGGCGGCGCGCCCGACGTCGTCGACGACTACCTGGGCAAGGACCGCGCCGTGGCCGCGTACGCGACGCAGGTGTTGCGGGCCTACGGGGACGGCGCCGCGCCGGCCGCAGCTGAGTCGGCGGCCTCTCCGGCTGGGGCCGAGCCGGTCTATGTCCAGGCGAGCATCCTGCGGCAGGAGGTCGCGCCGCAGGGGAGCGGCGCGCGGCCCGCGCCGTCCGAGCTCGTGCTCGGCGCGCGCCCGCCCGTCGTCGTGCCCGGCCAGGACGACGCCGCGTTCCGCCGGACGTGGACGGCCCTGCGGGGTGACGTCGTCGTCGGCGAGGGCGAACCTGGCGACGTCGGCCCGGTCGGTCCGGAGTCCACCCCGTGACCCGCCTCGACGTGACCCGCCTGTTCGACGCCGGCATCCGCTGGATGACCCTGCGCGCCCACGCGACCTACGGCGTCGCCCTGATGCGCATCGCTCTTGGCCTCGGTATCGCCGGGTACGTCGCGGTGAACTTCCCGGCACGCCAGGCCCTGTGGGGCACCGGCGCCCGCTGGGCCACGCCGCTCGGCGGGCACGCCCTGGCCGCCGGACCGCTGCTCACGGCCGGCTGCGTGGCGCTGCTCCTGGTGGCGGTCCTCGTGGCGATGGGCTGGCGTGCCCGGTTCACGGTGCCGCTGCTCCTGCTCGGCTGGTGGGGCCTGACCGCGATCAACCCCCTGGTCGCCGACCAGGGCGACAACATCTCGCGGATCCTGCTGGTCTACCTCTGCTTCGCGGACTCCTCCGCCCGCCTGTCCCTGGACGCCCGCCGCCGGCGGAGCAGACCGGGCCGGACGCAGGTGCGCAACGTGCTGCACAACGCCGCCGTGCTGGCGGTGGGCGCGCAGATCTGCCTGGTCTACGTGCTCTCGGGGCTGTTCAAGCTCCAGGGGCCCGAGTGGCGCGACGGCTCGGCGGTGTACTACCCGCTGGCGCTGCCACAGTTCCGGCCGTGGCCGCCGCTGGCCGACCTCGTCGCGAGCCACGGGTGGCTCGTGGCCGCCGTGACGTGGGGGACGCTCGCGCTGCAGCTCACGTTCCCGCTCCTGCTGCTGCAGCGGCACCTGCGCGTGGCCGCGGTCGGCGGGGCGCTCCTCATGCACGCCGGCATCGCCGTCGTCATGGGCCTGCCGTTCTTCTCGCTCTTCATGATGGCGGGCGACTGCCTCTTCGTCCGCCCGCCCCGGCGCCGAACGCAGTGAGCACAGCAGCTGCTGCCAGAACGGGCCGCGTTCTGGCAGCAACTGCTGTGCTCGACGCCGGATCGACCGGGTCAGCCCAGGCCGGGTCAGCCCACCTGGTGGAGCCAGCGGACCGGGGCGCCCAGGCCGGCGTAGCGGAACGGCTCCAGCTCGTCGTCCCAGGCGGCGCCCAGGGCGAGGTCGAGAGCGTCCCGCATGGCGCGGGGGTCGGCGAGCTCCAGGGCGGAGCGGACGCGGTCCTCCGGCACCACGACGTTGCCGTGCACGTCGGTCATGGCGTGGAAGATGCCGAGGTCGGGCGTGTGCGACCAGCGGGCGCCGTCGGCCCCGTTGCTCGCGTCCTCGGTGACCTCGTACCGCAGGTGGGACCACCCGCGCAGGGCGGACGCCAGCTTGGCGCCCGTGCCCTGCGGACCCTGCCACGAGTACTCGGCGCGGTACAGGCTGCGCCCAGCAGGCTGTGCGGTCCAGTCCATGGAAACGCGCACGCCTAGTACGTTCCCCGCGGCCCACTCGATGTGGGGACACAGGGCACGAGGTGCGGAATGCACAAAAAGCACACCCCGCGTGATGACACCGGCCATGTCTTCCTCCCTGGATCGAGGTACGTCTTCCCCTACGTCCTCACCAGGGCGGTGACGCTGTGGTCGGCTGCACAGCGGTGCTTCGGACCACATCCTGCCCGATCCATCCGTGACATGCGAGGCG
This sequence comes from Promicromonospora sp. NPDC057488, assembly GCF_042802395.1. Classification (NCBI taxonomy): domain Bacteria; kingdom Bacillati; phylum Actinomycetota; class Actinomycetes; order Micrococcales; family Promicromonosporaceae; genus Promicromonospora; species Promicromonospora sp. NPDC057488. The sequence continues at coordinate 6,770 of NZ_JBHVEG010000099.1, read as the reverse complement.
AAACGGTGCGCATGCTGTCGAAAGAATCACTTCGTACGACGAGTTCGTGCGGCACATTCTTGCCTAAAGGGACGTACCGCCACTAGTACCCGGACGAATCTCCTGATGACTCATCCCACATGAGCGATATGTACTAAATGGAGCCGGGCTCCCTCACAGGCGCGCGCGAAGCTCCCGCATCGCGGCCCGGCGGGTCTCCTTCTGCAGGCGGTCCAGGTAGACCATGCCGTCCAGGTGATCCGTCTCGTGCTGGAGGCAGCGCGCCATGATCCCGGTGCCCTCGACCGTGACCGGCCGGCCGTCCAGGTCGATGCCCTCGACCCGCGCGTAGTTCGCGCGCACGGTCGGGTACCAGAGCCCCGGCACGGACAGGCAGCCCTCGCCGCCGTCCTGCAGCTCCTCGCCGAGCTCGACGATGCGCGGGTTGATCACGTAGCCGATCTCGCCCTCGATGTTCCACGAGAAGGCCCGCAGCGAGACACCGATCTGGTTGGCGGCCAGCCCGGCGCGCCCCTCGTCGTCGACGGTCTCGACCAGGTCGGCGATGAGGCCGCGTACGCGGTCGTCGATCGTCGTCACGGTGTCGCACGGGGTGCGCAGCACAGGGTCGGGAACCACTCGGATCTCACGCATTGCCATGGTGACATTCTTCCATGTCAGGAGGAGGGGGGCCGCGAGGCACCCCGACATGTCAGACGCTCAGGCCACCGAAGGTGACCTGAGCGTCTGACACGTGCGGACGGGGGAGCCTCAGGCGTTCTGGATGACCAGCGCGACGTTGTGGCCGCCGAACCCGAACGAGTTGTTGATCGCGGCGATGTCGCCGCCCGGCAGCTTGGCCGGCTCGTTGCGCACGAGCGGCACCTGCAGCTCGGGGTCGGGGTTCTCGACGTTGATCGTCGGCGGGGCCAGGCGCTCGGCCACGGCCTTGACCGCGAAGACCGACTCGATGGCGCCGGCGCCGCCCAGCAGGTGGCCGGTCATCGACTTGGTCGCCGAGAGCTGCACGTGGTCGGCGTCCGACCCGAAGAGCTTGCGGATCGAGGCGGTCTCGGTGAGGTCGCCCACCTTGGTCGAGGTGGCGTGCGCGTTGACGTGCACGACGTCGGAGGCGGTGACGCCGGCGTCCTCCATCGCGAAGCGCATGGCGGTCACCTGGCCGGTGCCCTCGGGGTCCGGGGAGGTGATGTGGTACGCGTCGGACGACAGGCCCACGCCGCCGACCTTGGCGTAGACGCGGGCGCCGCGGGCGGCGGCGTGCTCCGCGCTCTCCAGCACCAGGACCGCCGCGCCCTCGCCGAGGACGAAGCCGTCCCGGTCGATGTCGTACGGGCGGGAGGCGTGCTGCGGGTCGTCGTTGCGCAGCGAGAGCGTGCGCGACGCCGCGAACGCGGCGAGCGGCATCGGGTGGATCGACGCCTCGGTGCCGCCGGCGACGACGACGTCGGCCCGGCCGGAGCGGATCATCTCGGCGGCGTAGCCGACGGCCTCCGCGCCGGAGGCGCAGGCCGAGACCAGCGCGTGCGTGCCGGCGCGGGCACCGATCTCGAGCGACACGTAGGCCGTCGGCGAGTTCGGCATGAGCATGGGGACGGTCATGGGCAGCATGCGGCGGGCGCCACGCTCACGGAGCGTGTCCCAGCCGTCCAGGATGGTCTGGATGCCGCCGATGCCCGAGGAGACCACGGCGCCGAGCCGCTCGCCCGCGACCTCGGGGCTGCCCGCGTCGGCCCAGGCCTCGCGGGTCGCGACGATCGCGTACTGCGCGGACGGGTCCATGCGCTTGGTCTCGGGGCGGGACAGGACCTCGGCCGGGTCCACCTTGATGGTGGCGGCGAAGTTCACGGGGATCCCGTACTTCTCGGCCCAGTCGTTCTCGAGGGTGCGCGCCCCTGATACGCCGGCGAGCGCGGCCTCCCACGTGGATGCCACGTCCCCGCCGATCGGGGTGGTGGCGCCGAGGCCAGTGACGACGACTTCGCGTGCGGAGGTCATGATGATGCTCCCGAGGGTGTGGGACGAATGGGGGCAGGTGCTAAAGGATGCTGCCGGTGGGCAGCGATGCCCGACGGCGGCGCGGGCCGGTGGATCTCAGCCGGCCGCGCGGCCGCCGTCGGGGGGCGGCTCAGTCCTGGGCGCCCTTGATGAAGCTCACTGCGTCACCGACGGTCGCGAGGTTCTTGACCTCCTCGTCCGGGATGCGAACCCCGAACTTGTCCTCGGCGTGCGTGACGATGGTCATCATCGACAGGGAGTCGATGTCGAGGTCGTCCGTGAAGGACTTCTCGAGCAGGACGTCGGCCGTGTCGAGGCCCGTCTCCTCGGCGACGATCTCGGCGAGGCCCTCGAGGATCTCCTGGTCCGTGTTGGCCATGGGACTTCCTTATCTTTCGGTAACGGTCACCGGCGCCGTCGGGCACCGGAGTCTTGCTGGTCAGATCTTGGCGCATCCCGCGACCGGAATGCACAACGGGTCACGTCCGTGGACCGTCCAACGGCTACGGCAGCACCACGACCTGTGCCGCGTAGACGAGGCCCGCGCCGAACCCGATCTGCAGGGCCAGGTCGCCGGAGTTCGCCTGTCCCTCGGACAGGAGCCGCTCGGCGGCCAGGGGGATCGACGCGGCGGACGTGTTGCCGGTCTCGGCGATGTCCCGTGCGATCACCACGGTATCCGGCAGACCGAGCTGCTTCTTCATCTGGTCGATGATGCGCATGTTGGCCTGGTGCGGGATGAAGACCTGGATGTCCTGGGCGGTGACGCCGGCCTCGGCCATCGCCTTCTCGGCGATGGGGGCCATCTGGAAGCTCGCCCACTTGAAGACCGTCTGGCCGTCCTGGCGCAGCGTGGGCCAGCCGAGCGAGGGGTCCTCGCGCAGCTCGGTCCAGGAGTGCGTCTGGCGGATCGCGGTGGCCTTGGAACCGTCCGAGCCCCACACCGTCGGGCCGATGCCCGGCGTGTCCGAGGGGCCGACGATCGCGGCGCCCGCGCCGTCGCCCAGCAGGAACGAGATGGAGCGGTCGGTCGGGTCGATGATCTCGCTGAGCTTCTCGGCGCCGATCACCAGCACGTGGCGGGCGAGCCCGGCGCGGACCAGGGCGTCCGCCTGACCGATGCCGTAGGCGTAGCCGGCGCACGCGGCCGACACGTCATAGGCCGCGGCGGGCGTCGCGCCGATGCGCTCGGCCAGGATCGCGGCCCCGGACGGCGTCATGTGCATGTGCGTGATCGTCGACAGGATGACCGCGTCGATGTCGGCGCCGGTGAGGCCGGCGGCGGCCAGCGCACGGTTCGAGGCGGCCTCCGCGAGGTCGAGCATGTCCTTGTCGGCGCCGGCCCGGCGCCGGGTGACGATGCCGGTCCGCTGGCGGATCCACTCGTCCGAGGAGTCGATGGGGCCCGCGATGTCGTCGTTCGTGACGACGAGCTCACCGCGCTCCGCGCCGATCGCCAGGATCCGCGAGAACTGGGTGGGCTGGGCCTGCTGGAGGGAGGTCACTGGTCTGCTCCGGTCGCACTCGTGCCGCTGGAAAGGGCGTTGCTGTGTGCCGCGATGAGCTCGCGGGCCGCGTCGAGGTCGGCGGGCGACTTGACCGCCACCGTCTCGACACCCTTCAGGCCGCGCTTGGCCAGACCCGTCAGGACGCCGCCGGGGGCGAGCTCCAGCAGGCCCGTGACGCCGCGCTCGGCGAGGTTCGTCATGATCAGGTCCCAGCGCACCGGGGCCGTGACCTGGCCCGCGATGTTGCGCAGCACGTCGGCGCCGGCCCCGTGGCCGTGGGCGCCGCCGGTGTAGGCGGTCCCGTCCAGGTCGGCGAGGAACGGCAGCGTCGGGTCGGCGGCGTCCCAGCCCAGGGCGACCGGCTCGAACTCGGCGCGCGCGGCGTCCATGAACGGCGTGTGGAACGCGCCGGCCACCTGCAGCGGGATGACGCGGGCGCGGGTCGGCGGGTTCTCGGCCAGCTTGGCGAGATCCTCCAGCGCGCCGGCGGCGACCGTCTGGCCGGCGCCGTTCACGTTGGCGGGCCACAGGCCCGCGGCCTCGATCGCGGCCAGCACCTCGTCCGGGTCGCCGCCCACGACGGCGCTCATGCCCGACGGCGCCGCGGCGGCGGCCGTGGCCATCGCCCGGGCGCGGCGGGCGACCAGGCCGGCCGCACCGTCGTCCGTCAGGGCGCCCGCGACCGCGGCGGCCGACAGCTCGCCGACCGAGTGGCCGGCGGTGACGTCGACGACGTCAGCGGCGGCGCGGCCGTCCAGCAGGGCGCGCAGCGCGAGCAGGGAGGTGGTGACGATCAGCGGCTGGGCCACGGCGGTGTCGCGGATCGTGTCCGCGTCCGACGTCGTGCCGTGCGCGACCAGGTCGAGGCCCGCGGCCTCGGAGGCTGCCGCGAGGCGTTGTTCGGTGCCGGGCAGCTCGAGCCAGTCGCTGAGCATCCCGGGGGTCTGAGAGCCCTGTCCAGGGCAGACGACGGCGAGCACGCGTCCACTCTGCCAACCCCGGCCGCTCACGGGACGTCGCGACCTGTACCAACCTGGTCAGGGGCCCTTGTCGGGAACCTACAAGGCGCCCGTTCCGCGCGCAGGTTAGTGACGTACGTCTCGTCGGGTTCAGCCGCGGCCGAGCTGGCCCAGCGCCAGCGCCACCTGCAGCACGAACGACTCGCGCGCGTCGAGCGGGTCCCAGCCCGTGATCTCGGAGACCTTGCGCAGGCGGTAGCGCACCGTGTTGGGGTGAACGTACAGATGACGGGCCGCGGCCTCCAGGGAGCGACCAGTGCCCAGGTAGGCCGAGAGCGTCTCCAGCACGGCGCCGCCCGCGTCCTGCAGCGGGGTGAACGCCTGGGCGATCAGGGTGGCGCGGGCGGTGTAGTCGCCGGTCAGCACGCGCTCGGGCAGCAGGTCGTCGGCCATGACCGGGCGCGGCGCCTGCGGCCACGCCGGGGCGGCCGTGAGCCCGGCGAGGGCCGAGCGGGCCGACCGGGCGGCGTCGGTCAGGCTGGGCACCTGGGTGCCGATCACGACCGGGCCGGTGCCGAACCGGGACAGGAGCGAGCCGGCGGCGGCCACGAGGTCGCCCTCGCCGCCGAGCACCAGGACGAGGCGGTCGCCGTGGATGCCCACGAGGGCGTCGCCGGCGGCGCGGCGGGCCACGCGGCGGATCTCGGCGGTGCGGATCTCGTCGAGCTCCTCGGTGGCGACCCCGACCACGACCAGGGCGTTGCCCTTGCCGCTCCAGCCGAGCGCGGAGATACGGGAGCGCAGCGAGTCGTCGCCGTCACCGCGCACCAGGGCGTCGACCACGAGGGCCTCGAGCCGGGCGTCCCAGGCGCCGCGCCACTCGGCGGCGCGGGCGTAGACCTCGGCCGCGGAGAACGCGACCTCGCGGGAGTAGCGCAGCACGGCCTCGCGCAGGTCCCGCTCGCCGCCGGGGGCAGCGATCCGGTCGGAGTGCGTCTCGACGACGTCGACCACCACGCGCACGAGCTGCAGGGTGTGCTGCAGGGAGATGGAGCGGGTCAGCTCGGTGGGCGCGGCGGCGAAGATCTCGCTCACGCCGTGCGGCGGGCGGTCCGGGTCCGTGAACCACGAGGTGAAGGCGTTGATGCCGGCCTGGGCGACGAGGCCCACGTAGGAGCGGTCCTCGGCGGGCAGCTCGCGGTACCAGTTCAGGTCCTCGTCGAGACGGCGCATCGCGGCGGCGGTCAGCAGGCCGCTGGCCTCGCGGACGCGCTGGAGGTTCATGGGGAAACCGGCAGGGTCCAGTCCGGCGTCGGTCTCGGGCTCGGGTGCCTGGCCGGCGTCCTGATCCGTGCTGCGGTCGGTTACCTGCCCGGCCTCCTGGTCGGTCTCCTGGGCACTGGCTCGAGCGGCCCGTCGTGTTGCTGGCACCCCGGCAGCATACGAGCCCGACTTGTGGGGAGTCCACAAACGGACTTTCGCGACAGTGCTACCCCAGTGCCGACGGGTGAGAAACTGTAGGGTCGAGGCATGGCCCTGATGCACCGGCTCCGTCGCCTCATCCGTCGGCCCTTGTCCGCTTCCACGGTCGGCACGCGCCGGCAGTCACCGTCGGCACCCCGGCGTGGGGACGTAGGGCACGAGGACGCGCTACGCGCGCAGCTCACCGACGATCCCAACAACGAGGAGGCGTTCGCCGCCCTGGCGGAGATCGTCCGCCGTCGGGCCGCCGAGGACCCCACGCTGGACGACCCGCTGCGGGACTCCGACGAGATCCCGGAGTCCAAGCAGCAGGAGGCCGACCTGGCGGTCTGGTCGCTGGCCGAGGAGCTGGCCGGGCACCCGCGCGGCTGGTACCCCCTGATCGAGCTGGGCAGGCTGTCGCTGGCCGACGACCCGGAGGGTGCCGTCCGCCGCTTCATCACCGCCGCCGAGCGCGACCCCGACGGCAACGCCCTGGCCGAGGGGCTCGCCATCCTGCGCGGTGCGGGGATGCCCGTGGAGGCCCTGGGCCTCGGCGTGGGGCACTGGCGGGTGCGGGAGCACTCGCCGGTCGTGGGCAAGCACCTCGTGCTCGCCGCGCTGGAGGCCGGCCGGGTGTTCGAGGCCAAGCAGCACCTGCGGGCCCTGGACCTGCACCCGGACTCGAGGACGGTCAAGCCGCTGCAGGAGGAGCTCGCCAAGGCGATCGCCGCGGCGGAGCAGACGACGCCGAAGTAGAACCGTGGCGAGATAGAACTCTGGCGAAGTAGAACTGCAGCGAAGTAGAACTCTGGCGAAGTAGAACTGCAGCGCACCTCTTGCGGGC
>NZ_JBHVEG010000098.1:0-23628 GCF_042802395.1 Promicromonospora sp. NPDC057488 | reverse complement strand
GGTCCCCACCCGGCCGCCGTGTGTCCGGCCCGCAGCGGCGGCCACCCAGGGAGAACCCGTCTCACGAGCTCTCCCGGTCGGTGACCACCTTGTCGTCGGCCGCCGGACCACGAATTGTCATGCCCCGGGCCGGGTGCTGAACGGCGACAAGAGCATGGGGAACGCCCGCTCCGACGGTGACCGCCTCCCCCGCCGCCACCGTGATCCGCGATCCATCGACCTCCAGCTCGATGGCGCCATCGATCACGACGTAGACCTCGTCGCTCGTCCGATGCAGGTGGGTCCCGTCGTCGCCGAAGGGTTCATCGACGCGCCAGTGCAGGACCTGGATCCGATCGGAGCGGAAGCCGTCGTCCGACGGCGGCCGCGGGCCGGCGATCACCGTCAGGCGGCCATCGAGCGAGATCCTGCTGTACGACATCCGGGCAGTCTGGCAGGGTGCCGCGCCCCCCGAGGGGCAGGACGACTAGCCCGAGCGCTCAGGACAGGCGCGCGAGGACCTGTCGCGCCAACGCCCCGGGGTCCTGGCCCTCCACGTGCAGGCGCACGTGGCTCGGCAGGTTCGGCAGGTGACGCGCGTACTCCTCGTGGGCCGCGCGCAGGAAGGCCGGATCCTTGCTGATCCCGCGTCCCGGGTCCGCCTGCGCCCGGACGAGTGAAGCGTCGAAGTCGGCGGTGAGCACCACGTGGACTACCTCGACGCCTTCGGGCACCTGGTCGAGCACCTGCTGCACCTCGTCCGCGGTCGAGGTGCCTTCGTCGACGACGACGTCGACGCCGGTCCGTAGCCAGGCACCGACCAGCTGCGCGTGGATTCCGTGCGCCTGGTCCCAGCTCGGGAGCGTCGGGAGCGCCATCTCCGCGACGGTGTCGAGGTCGGTGAGCGCGACCGAGGAACCCTCCCGGCGCAACATCTGGACCAGCTCGCCCGCCAGCGTGCTCTTCCCCGCCGCGATCGGACCGCTGATCATCACCAGCCGCGAGCGCGCAGGACCCTTGTCGTCGATGAGCTCGAGGATCCGTCGTCGCGCGGTCTCGGAAGAAATCGTGGCGGTGTCCAGCGTCAGGTGCGGTTGGTGCCAGTCCTCCCAGCGTGCCTTCATCCGGTTCACGTGCGCCCAGGTGACGGTCCCGGCCCAGCCGGGGATGCCGCGGTCACGGCCCTCCACCCGCCTCCGGTGCTCCGACTCGTCCGAGCACACGCACTCCACGCCGACAAACCTCGCGCCGAGGCTGTCCGCGAGGGACTCCAGCCGTGTGCGGAACTCCCGGGTGTGGCCGGTGGCGTCGATGATCGCGCCGAGCCCCAGCTGAAGCTGACGGGCCGCCGCAGCGATGAGAGTCAGCTCCGACAGCGGCCCGGTGTTGTCCGGGCGCAGCACCCCGAACGGCACCAGAGCACCGAGCTGCCAGTCCATCGAGAAGACCGGCGCCGGCAACGCGGACGCCAGCGACTCGGCCAGGGTCGACTTACCGGTGCCGGGCAGCCCGGCCAGAAGCACCAGGGGCGGCGGCACGGCATTCGCCGGACGTGGCCGTGGCACGAGGTTCCGGTACTGGGCGAACGCCCGATTCCCCATCAGGAGGTGGAAGTCCGCACGGGCACGCGCCAACCGGTCGACATCGCCCAGTACGCCGAGCGCACCCAGCAACAGGTACTCGCAGCGCACCTGGTCGTCGCCAAAGAGCTCTGCCTCCCGCCCGGCCGCTGCCAGCACCGCCGCCCGCCCGAGCCGACTTCGGCCGTCGCCGGCGTCGTCGGCGCTCAGCCCGAGCGCGGCGACCAGGTCGCCAACCACCCACCCCGGCTCTCCCGCCACGGCCTGCACCAGGGCATGGAGGGTCGGATCAGCGTCGCCGAGCCGGGACCAGGCCGCTTCGGCCGTCGGATGCAACTGGATCATGGAAGAGCGATACCACGGGCGGCCGGCCCGGGAGCAGAGGTGCGCTATATTGATGGATATCAACATAGAAGTCCATCGATACTTCTGGAGGCCGACGATGACCGCCCTCACCCCGCAGGCCGCTCGCGGACCGGAGTCCCACGCGATCGGCATGGACGCGGCGATCACGGTGGCGATGACCCTCAAGGCCCTGTCCGACCCGTTGCGGCTGCGCATGCTCTCGGCCATCGCCACGAGCGCGGCTGGCGAGATCACCGTCGGCGAGCTGGCCACCCTGACCGACGTCTCGCAGCCCACCGTGTCGCATCACCTCAAGGTGTTGCGCGAGGTCGGGCTCCTGGCCTCGGACCGGCGCGGTACGTCGGTCTGGTACCGCATCGAGCCCACCTACCGAGGTGCCGTGAACACGCTCCTGGACCGGTTCGCGCCCGCAGCCGTCGACGCCGTGGCGACGCCGCACGTGACCGGGCTGAAGAACGTGGAGCCCGCACTGGACCGGCTGGCCGGCTCGCTGGCCGAGCGGTTTCCCGACTCGCCTCGCGACGAGTGCTTCCGGGTGGTCCGGGAGTCGTACGCGGCCCTGGTCCGGCGCGGCGGCGAGGCCACTCATCTGGTCGCCCTGACGGAGCACTTCGCCCGGCAGCGGATCATCGACGTGCGGAAGGCCGCCGCGCAGGAGAGCGCCGAGGACACCACGCACCACCGGCCGCAGGTGCTGTTCGTGTGCGTGGCCAACGCGGGCCGGTCACAGCTCGCCGCCGCCCTGATGCACCACTACGCGGGAGACGGCGTCGTCGTCCGCTCCGCCGGGTCGGCACCGGCGGCCGACGTGCACGCGAACGTCCGCACCCTCCTTGAAGATCTGGGTGACCCCGGCGCGGCGGACCAGGTCGACGACGTGACCCGCTTCTACCCCAAGCCCCTGACCGACGACGCGGTCCGTGCGGCCGACGTCGTCGTGACGATGGGCTGCGGCGACGCGTGCCCCGTGCTGCCCGGGAAGCGGTACGAGGACTGGATGGTCGGGGACCCGGCCCTCGCCTCCCCCGCGGGCCTGACCGCGATCCGTGACGAGCTGGACCAGCGAGTGCGCGCGCTGCTGGCCGACCTCGTCCCGCAGGCCGCCTGACCTGTCCCCTCCCTCTTGTCCGACTTGCTCACACCAACCGGAGACCCACCATGAGCACTCCCGAGACCCCCAAGCCGTCCGCCCTGTTCGTCTGCGTCCACAACGCGGGCCGGTCCCAGATGGCCGCCGGATTCCTGCGCGAGCTGTCCGGCGGGGCGGTCGAGGTCCGCTCGGCCGGGTCCATGCCCGCCGAGATGATCAACCCCACCGCCGTCGAGGCCATGCTGGAGCGGGGCATCAACATCCGCGCCGAGCAGCCGAAGATCCTCACGAACGAGGCGGTCGAGGCGTCGGACGCCGTGATCACGATGGGCTGCGGCGACGCGTGCCCGTACTACCCGGGCAAGAACTACCAGGACTGGGAGCTGGACGACCCGGCCGGCCAGGGGATCGAGGCGGTGCGCCCTATCCGCGACGAGATCGAGCGACGGGTGCGCCGCCTGCTGACCGAGCTCGGCGTGGAACCGGTCGCGTGAGCCGGGCGCCCCGGCGCTAGGCGCCCGGCCGACCGAGCCCGAGGGTCACCGCCTGCGGGCCCGACGGCGCCGCGCAGCACCCGCCGCCGGAGCCGCCCGCCAGAGTGAGCGCCTCGGGCGAGACCACGCCGTCGGCGTCGGCGGCGAACGCCAGGTCCGACGAGCAGACGCCGGTCTGCGGCAGGTTCAGCTCGACGGCGTCGGCCGCCTCCCGGTCGCCGGCCAGCGCGGCCACGACGGATCGCACCTGCTCGTAGCCGGTGGCCAGCAGGAAGGTCGGCGCCCGGCCGTAGGACTTCATGCCGACCAGGTAGAACCCGTCGTCGGGGTGGGCCAGCTCGGTCTCGCCGTGAGCAGGCACGGTGCCGCACGAGTGGTGGTTCGGGTCGATCAGCGAGGCGATCCGCCGCGGCGCCTCGACGACGGGGTCGAGGTCGAGCCGCACCTCGCGCAGCATGCCCAGGTCGGGTCGGAAGCCGGTCGCGTTGACGATGGTGTCCACGAGCAGGTCGAGCCCGCCCTCCGCGCCGTCCTTGCGCGCCGTGCCGAGCACGCGGACACCCGAGGCGTTCGGCTCCAGCCGCTCGATCTCCACCCGGGTGAGCAGCTCGAGCCGGCCGGCCTCGACGGCGTCGCGCAGGCGGGTGCCGAGCAGGCCGCGGGCGGGCAGCTCGTCGTCCGACCCACCGCCGTACAGGCGGCGGGCCGAACCGCCACGGATGGCCCACACGATCCGCGTGGCCGGCTCGTCCTGGGCCAGCTCGACCAGGCTGAGCAGCGTGTTCGCGGCCGAGTGCCCCATGCCGACCACCAGGGTGGTGCGCCCTACGAACCGCTCCCGGCCGGCACCGAGCACGTCGGGCAGGCCACCGGTCAGGTGCTCGGCCGCAAGTTCCTCGCCGATCGCCGGGAGGCCCGACAGCCCGAGCGGGTTGGGCGTCCCGTACGTGCCCGAGGCGTCGATCACCGCGCGGGCCCGGACCTCTCGGACCTCGTCGCCCACGGCGTAGCGCACCAGGTACGGCCGACGCTCGCGGCCGAGCGAGCGCGAGCGGTCGGCCCCGTCGCGGGCGACGTCGGACACGCGCGAGCCGTAGCGGACGCGGTCCCCCAGCGCGTCGGCCAGCGGCGTCAGGTAGTTCTCCACCAGGTCACGGCCGGTGGGCAGCGCGTCCGGGTTCGGCTCGGCCCAGTCGGTACCGGCGAGCAGGCGGCGGGCGGCGGCGTCGACGTCGTACCGCCACGGGGAGAAGAGGCGCACGTGGCCCCACGATGCGACCGCGGCGGCCGGACCGTGACCGGCCTCCAGGACCAGCGGTTCCAACCCCCGCTCCAGCAGGTGGGCGGCCGCGGCGAGACCGACCGGTCCGGCGCCGATGACGACGACGGGCAGGTTCTCGCGGGACGACTCTGTCATGACCGACTCCTCAGATCGAAGTTTCTCGATGGATCAACGAGAGCAACATATCCATATTCTTCGATGCGTGACAAGATGGGGGCATGGCCACCGCTCTCGCGCTCACGGACGTCTCTCCCACCACGCAGGCAGCGGCGTCGGGCGCGTGCTGCGCTCCCCTGGTCCGCGAGGCGGCGGACCCGGAGACCGCCGCGCAGCTCGCCCGGGTGTTCAAGGCCCTGGGCGACCCCACCCGGGTGCGGCTGCTGTCCATCGTGGCGGCGCACGACGGCGGCGAGGCGTGCGTCTGCGACCTGACCGAGCCGGTCGGGCTGTCCCAGCCCACGGTGAGCCACCACCTCAAGCTGATGGTCGACGCCGGCCTGCTCACCCGCGAGCAGCGCGGCAAGTGGGCGTACTACTCGGTGGTGCCGGGCGCGCTGAACCGCCTGGGGATGCTGCTCACGGACGCGACGAGCTGACCCGCACCAGACCGGAGCAGGCCCGGAGACGACACTCCGGGCCGTGCCCGTCAGCCCACGTGCAGGAGTGGCGCCTGCTCGGAGGCAGCCACGTCCTTCATGGCGTCCTTGCCGATCAGCGCCGCGGCGACCACCGCGGCCGCGACGAGGATGCCGGCCGTGGCGAGGAAGACGGCGGAGTACCCGTCGACCGTGGCCTGGGCCGAGGCCGGGTCGTCGGCGTTCGCCGTGACCCCGACGTACAGGGCCGTCATGACCGCGAGGCCGACGGACCCACCCACCTGGTTGGACGCGTTCGCGGTGGCCGCGGCTGCGCCCGCGTCGTGCGGGGCGACGCCGAGCAGGGAGAGGTTCTGCAGCGGGACGAAGGTGAAGCCCATCCCGACGCCCATGACCAGCACGCCGGGGAACACCTGGGTCCAGTAGCCGCCGTCGACGGTGATGAGGCTGAGGTACGCGAGGCCCAGGGCGCTGATGAGCGGGCCGAGGATGAGCTGCCGGCGCGGGCCGATCTGGTTGAGCATCCTCGTCGCGAACGGGACCGTGACCATGATGCCGCCGGTGATCGGCAGGCTCCCCAGCCCTGCCTGCAGCGGGCTGAGGCCCAGCACGATCTGCAGGTGGAAGGTGAGGTACAGCATCGCGCCGATCATCACCGCGCCGGCGATCGCCTGGAGCAGGAACGCCGCGGCGCGGGCCCGGTGCCGCACCACCCGCAGCGGCAGCAGCGGGTGATTCGACCGGGACTCGACGAGCACGAACGCCGCCAGCAGGAGCAGCCCCAGCGCGAGCATGCCCAGCGTGGCCGCCGACGTCCACGACTCCTCGGCGAGCGTCAGGCCGTACACGAGCGCGGCCAGGCCGGTGCTGACCGTCACCGCGCCCAGCACGTCGTACCGGCGGTCACCCTCGGCGCGGCTCTCGGTCAGCAGCAAGAGCGCAGCGACGACGCCGGCGACGACGAACGGCACGTTGACCAGCAGGCACCACCGCCAGCTGAGGAACTCGGTGAGCACGCCGCCCAGCAGCAGCCCGACGGCGGACCCGGCACCGGCGACCGCGCCGAAGATCGCGAAGGCCGTGTTGCGCTCACGGCCGTGCGGGAACGTGACGGTCATGATCGCCAGCGCCGCGGGCGCCATGAGCGCCGCAGCGACGCCCTGGACGCCGCGGGCGACGAGCAGCTCGGCGCCGGAGTGCGCCAGGCCGCCCCACGCCGAGGCAGCGCCGAACAGCACGAGACCCAGGACGAAGGTGCGGCGGCGGCCCCAGAAGTCGGCGATGCGCCCGCCGAGCAGCAGGAACGCGCCGAAGGCGAGGGCATAGGCGGTGACGACCCACTGACGTGCGGTGTCGGACAGCCCGAGGTCGATCTGCGCGCTCGGCAGCGCGACGTTGACGATCGTGCCGTCGAGGACGACGAGCAGCTGGGTCAGGGAGACGGTGGCGAGGATCCACCAGCGCCGCGCGGGCGCGGCTGAGGCAGGCGAGGTCAAGGGAGTGTCCTTCGACGAGGTGGCGTCCGGGGTTTCCAGCCCCGATCGGCGCTCATCGGCACTCGACCAGACCCGACACTGTCGTCGGTCAGACGGGGGCCAACCTAGACGACGCGGGGCCCGATCGGTAAGCGCGGACGGCTGTGGCGACCGTCACGGCCACGGCGGTCGTCAGGTAGCCGCACCTGTGTTCAGCCGAGGCGCCGCAATGCTTGCCCTACCGCGATCTCGACACGAGCCGTCATGCCCGACCCGTCGACCGCGCGGCGTCCGGCGACCTGGCGGGAGATCGACTGCGGTGCGTCGTCGTCATGGTGCAGGAGGCTGTACAGGTCCCACCACGGGTGAAGAGAGACACCCGCGATCGATTCGTAGCGCGAGCGGAGCTCCTCCGCCCAGTCGGGTGAGTAGAGGGACGCCAGATATCGCCGGCACTGTCCGACGTCGATGGCGCGCGACCCTCGGTGGATGCTGTTCCAGTCGGTGATTCCGGTGATCTTTCCGCGCGCCCACAGCAGATTGACCGGTAGATAGTCGCAGTGCAGGAAGACCGCGTCGTCCTCGGGTGGTGGTGACTCCAAGGCTTCGAAGGCCGCTTTCCAGACCGCTGGCTTCTCCGCGCCGACCGGAACCTGAAACTGGCCGAGAGGCGAGATCCACGAGTCTGCCCACGGTCGGAAGGTCGGAGCCGGGAGGTCGACGGAATGGAGCCGGGCAGCGAACTCGGCGATCCTCTCGATCCACGGTCGATGGTCCGCCGGGTTGAGGTGAACGTCGCCAGGTAGCCGTGTCATCAGCAACGACGGCGCTCCGCGGGTCGCAGCGCCGGGAATGTCGGTGGCCAGGATCGTCGGGACCGGAAGTCCGCTGCCTGCCACCACCTCGAGGTTGGCGATCTCCTCTTCCATGGCGGTCCGAAGCGCGGCGTTTCCCGCCGGGTACTGCCGCAGCACCACGAACGTTCGCGTGTCGTTTCGTTGGATTGTCAGGCGATGAACGGCGGAATTGACGCCGCCGGTCAACCGGCGGTGGCCGACCACGCGACTTCCTCGACCCATGGAAGCAGCCACCCAGTCCAGGGTTTCGGCGGAGGGTCGACGTCGGAAGAACCTGTTCTCTCGCCAATCGCCGTCGACCGTCATGCGCGCAAACCTACTGGGGCTGCCGCGTCTTCCCCTGGCGGGTATTGGCCACCCGGGTGAAAGTGAAGGCATAGGAGATCGCCTTCTCGAACGGAGCTTCCATGGGCATCATCGGCTGGATCCTGATCGGACTCATCATGGGCGCCATCGCACGAGCGATCCTTCCCGGCAAGGCCGCCGGAGGATGGTTCATCTCGCTCGTCGTCGGAGTTCTCGGCGCGCTCCTCGGCGGCTGGATCGGCGGGGCGCTCTTCAACGTCCAGGTCAACGAATCCTTCTTCTCGCTGACCACGTGGTTCTGGGCGCTCATCGGTTCGCTGCTCGTGCTCGTCATCTGGGGAGCCATCGCGCGTCGACGGGCCTGACCTGCCCCGCCGGCCGAAGACGGGAGTCCTGGGCCGGCGAGAGATGTCTGGAGCTACCGCGGGTCAGCGAGGCGCTCGGTGAGCCATCGTTCGGCACGCTCGACGTAGTCCTTGGCGAGCCGGGTTCCGCCGCGGATGGACTCGAAGGCATGTGGGGCGCCAGGGACGACGTCGAGGACGACGGGTACGCCCGCGCGGTCCAGGGCGGCCGCGTACCGGCGGTCCTCCTCGTAGAAGAGCTCGATGTCGCCGACCCCGATCCAGGTTGCGGGCAGTCCGGCGAGATCGGTGCGACGGGCCGGGACCGCGTACCTGGGGAGGGTGTCCGCCCCGGGCTCGACGCCGAGGACCGAGCGCCATCCCACGCGGTTGTTGCGGTTGTCCCAGAGGTAGTGCCGGACGCCGTCGAGCGAACGGTCGGCCGCGGTGCGATCGTCCAGCATCGGGCAGAACAACCACTGCCCGACCGGCTGGACGCCGGCCCCGTCGTGCACCCGCTGCACGAGCGAGGCCGCCAGCCCGCCGCCTGCGCTCTGCCCGGCGATCACCACCCGGGTGGGATCCACCCCGATCTCGTCTGTATGCGTGATCGCCCACGTCCACGCGTCATGGATGTCGTTCAGCGCACCGGGGAACGGGGCACCTGGTGCCGGACGGTACTCGGCGGACAGCACCGTGACGTCCAGCCTCCGGGCGAGATCGATGCAACGGGCATGGTCCTGTGCCGCCGATCCCACGACATACCCGCCGCCGTGGATCCACAGCACCGCTCCGCGCCCGCGTGTGTCGGAGTGCCGGTACACATGAACACCCGCCCCCTCGCCCAGTCGCACGAACTGGTGAGCCATCCCGGCGGGCATCTTCGGGCTGACCACGCGGCCCGACCCTGCCTGCATCAGCCGGAGCATCCACGCCTGCCGGATCGGCGGGTTGGGTACCCATCGGAAGTACCCTCGGAGCTCCGGATGGATCGCCGCGGGCCGCAGGCGTGCGGTCGTCATGACCAGCCTCCGGTCCGCACTCCGGCGACGACGCCGCCGTCGACGAGCAGGTCGGTGCCGGTGACGTACCCGGCGCTCGGCCCGGTCAGGAACTCGACCGCCGCTGCGATGTCGCCGGCCGTTCCTGGCGCCCCAACTGCCGAAGCAGCCAGCAGCCGGCGCATCTGGGTGCCGGACTCGCTCGCCAGCTCTTCCTGACCCATCGGGGTGGAGATGACCCCCGGGCTGACACTGTTGATCCGCGCGCCCCGTGCGCCCCAGACGCGCGCTGCGGCCTGAACCCGGAGCTGGTTCGCGCGCTTCGACAGCGCGTACGCCGCTCCGGCGTCCGCGAAGCTCTCGTCCGAGAGAAGCTGCAGGCCGAGCAGGTCGTCCGTGGGCGTCGTCGCCAGGGCCACCTCGACCTCGGCCGGCAGCCGCCCGGCACTCAGCATCCCTGCCATGCTCGCGATCACCACGCCAGATCCACCGGGAGCGATCACCGCGGAGAACGCATCGAGAAAGTGCGCGACGCCGAGCATGTCCACGCGGAGGATCGCCTCCGCAGGCGCCTGCACGGGCGACAGGCCGGCGGTGTGCACTGCCGTGTGCACCGCACCCAGCTCGGCGGCTGCCTCTGCCGTCGCGGTCATCGACTCGCGGTCGGCGACGTCCACCTTCTGAGTGGTCACGTCGAACCCTTCGCCGGAGAGCTGCCGTTCCAGCCGCCCGAGGAGCTCGACGTCGAGATCGGCGATGAGCACCCGTCGTCCTGAGCCCAGGCGACGCACGACCGCCTCACCCATGCCACCAGCACCGATCACGGCCAGTACGTTCTTCACGTTGTTCTCCCTTGTTCCGGTCCGGTCGTCACGCCGTGGGCGCCCTGTCGGGGTCGTGGACGCTGCTGAGGCCGTCGAGCAAGACACGGAGGACGGGCTCCAGGAGGTCTTCGTCGTAGCCGTGGACCGCGTAGCACGCCCCGAGTAGAGCCTTGATCTCCATCACTCCGACGTCGCGCCTCACGCGGCCGGTCTCCTGGCTGTCCCGCAGGAGTGCTTCGAGGACGTCGAGGAACGAGCTCTCGGCTTCCAGGACGTCGAACTGGCTGCCGATGATCGCGTCGGCGAGCGCTCGGTTCCCGCCGCCCTCCACGAGGAGATATCGAACGAAGGCTTCGAACGCCTCGCCCCTGGGGAGTTCGTCCCGGAGCTGCTCGCCATGTCGCGCCACGCGGCCGAAGCGGTCCTCGACGACTGCGCGGAAGAGATCCTCCTTGGTCGGGAAGTGTCGATAGATCGTCCCGGCGCCGACCCCGGCGGCACGCGCGATCTCGCTGATCGGCGCCTGTATCCCCTGGGCGGTGAACACCTCGAAGGCCGCGTCGAGCACGCGGGTGTAGTTGCGCTCCGCGTCCGCACGGCGGGGGCGCTCCGGCTCGTTGTCGGTGTCCATGGCCTCTCCTGACAAGCGGAGCGTGCACTCCGTTTCCGCTTGCCACCGTAAGCGGAATGGACACTCCGGATCAACCACGGGGTAGACCTGCCGTCGCCGGCCCGGGCGCTGGGCCGCACTTCGCACGGTGAGCGGACAAGCGCCTTCCCCGACGCCGGGGAGCACGGGAGTTCACCCGGCCCGGAGCGGGTAACTCGTGGTCGGGCGCACTTCGCAAATGTCATGCTTCGCGCATGTTGCACGCTTCCCGCGCCACAGCGGGTTCCGCTGTGCTCGCGCTGCTCTTCACGATGCTCGTCGCGACCGCTCAGCCCGCTGCCGCAGCCGTACACAACGGGACCATCACCACGACCGCGGGCAGCCACACCGTGACCGCGACCGTGTCGGTCCGCGATGTCTCGGTGCCGGAATGGGGCAAGTCGGTCACGATCGACGTGAACTATGCCAGTCCGACCGCCACCGTGACCGCGGCTCCCCACGCGACCGACCTGATCCTGACGAACCGCGCCACGGGCGGCACCCGGGTCCTTGAGCTGGCCGGGTCGGGCAGCCGACAGACTGCTCGGTTCGCCGAGGACGGATCCGCGACGTACGACGTCGGCCTTCGGGGCAGTGCCACGGCCGACGGGGCGGCTGTCACGTTCGACCACGACCAGGTGACCAGCTTCACCGTGACCCGCGAGACGCGTCCATGGATCGAAGTGTGGCCCGGTATGGCGGCCGTGGGTGCCGCCTACAAGGTGAGCGCCGGCATGGAACGGTTCGAGCAGAGGGAGTATCGCCCGGCCATGGGGGCGACGGTCGCGCTCTGGTTCACCCCCAAGGGATCGACCAAGGCCGTGCGCAAGAAGACGGTCACGCTCGGTTCGACCGGTAGCTTCAGCGCGTCCTTCACGAACCAAGGCCCCGGAAGCTGGGAGATGCGGTACGGGGGCGACCAGGGGTACTCGCCGTCGTCGGCCGCCGTCACAGTGTCCAACTTCTCGCGAGGCACCCACACCGCTACCTACACACAGAAGATGAAGGACACCTGGCTCTCCGCCACGGTGCAGGCGTCCGACATCGTCATGACGCACCGGGGCGTCACGGCGACGGTCGACGTGCGCTTCCGACACAACGGGACGCGCGCCGATTGGGACACAGACGCGTTCCTGGAGGCCCGCAACGCCCGGAACGAGACGGCGTTCGGGGACCTCACCCAGGTCTCCGGCGGGCACTACAGCGGCAGGATCCGCTTCGATGCCTACACGTCCGCCGGCATGCACACGGTCGCGGCCATGACCGATGTCAAGGTGTACTACGGGCCGGGCGACGGCGACTACGACTGGCACTTCATGCGCACCGAGACGACGGCCCCGTTCGTCGTCCGCCGGATCACGATGCTCGACACGAGGCTGTCGACGAGCACACCGAAGAAGGGCAGCGTGTACACCGTGCAGGTCAGTCTCCGGAAGCTCTCGGTCTCCCAGGCGAACCGTGCGTCGTACCAGCCGGCATCGCGCGCGCTGGTCCGTCTGTCCTTTGACCCGACAGGCCCCGCGAAGGCCCAGTACGTGAAAACGGTCAGGACGAACTCGGAGGGCAAGGTCTCGATGCGGACCACGGCGAAGCGCTCGGGTACGTGGATCGCGAGGTACGCGGGGACCACGACGACGTACACCAGCTCGACCGACTCCGCACGGATCACCCTCCGCTGACGGTCCGGACGACAGACGCACGAAGGCCGTCGCACCCCTCCTCCGAGCGGCACGACGGCCTTCGCCGTTCGAGTTGAGCGTCACGGCACGACGAACGTCACCGTCTTCACCAGGTTGTCGAACTCCGTGGTGCGCAGCGACACCTGCAGCTCCCACTCCCCCGTGGTCGGCAGCACGATGTGGCCGCCGGACCTTCCCGTCCAGGACGAGGAAGGGCACGCCGTCGTGGACCACCTTCAGGATCAGGACACCCAGGCCGCGATCGACCACTTGTTCCTCGGCACGGACGCCGACAAGGCGGGCCTGAACAGGCTGGACAACGACCTGGGGAGCGCGCGGGTGCGCGAGATGGCCGCAACCATGGCTGAGACGCAAGAAACCCCGCCTAACCCAGAGCGTTTGCCATGGTCAGACGGGGTTTCCACCGGTGGAGCTAGGGGATTCGAACCCCCGACCTTCTCTGGGAGCTTCGAGTCCTGGCGCCACATCCGGACCGGCTGGTAAGCATTCTCTTGGCGAGCCCGTGGTCTGCAGAATCGTTGGAATCTAGCGACTTCAGGGGCTCGCCGATGAGTCTGGCACCGGTGCTCATTGACACGCAACCGGGCGCACTCATGCTCGCTCGGTGCGTGGCACGCCCGTGGCACGGGCCTGATGCGTGGCACATCCGTGGCACGAACTCGTTCGCAATTTCGATCGGACGTCGAAGCGAGTATGCACCCGAACTCCCCGGCAAGAACCGTCAGGACCAGCGATACCAGGCTTCCCATTCGCGCGCGGCCTGCGAGCACACAGCATCGCCACCGTTCCGAATCGTCTCAAGAGCTTGGCGCAGAAACGGTTCGGCCTCCCCTTGGGATCGAACGATGAACTCATCAATCGCGTCAGCAATCCAATCCCGGTGGCTGTCATCGGTCTCTGCACTAGCCAGGACAAGCAGCCGGAACGCCGGCACCGTCCGCTGTTTGAGCAAGGCAGCGGCCGTTCGGAAGGTCACCACAGTGTCTTCACGATCGAGCAAGAGCTCAAGCAGGCGCGTGTCAGCATCGGAGCCAGCACTCTGAGCCAGCACCTCACCCGCGGCCGCGCGTTCTTCCCAAGACCCTTCAGCCATCACGCAATCCTGCTCGTGAACCGAGCTACCTGTCTCGACAGATCGCGCGCGGCATTGGAGCGACCGACGCGAGACCAAAAAAACACAGTGAGGAATATATCGTAGTACACCGGTTCGCCTCCCGGGTGATCTTCCAGTTTCATCCTCACCCTGCCACGCGACCTGTCACACACTTGCGAACGGCACCTCTCTAAGGTGGCCAGAGAGTGCACCCCATTCCTGTTAGTGCGCCAACCGGAGTGGCATACGAGTGTTGAGGAGGGACCACATGGGTGTTGAAGAACTGCTCGCCCGGGCCTGGGCAGCGGTCGAGAAAGCTGGCATACCCGAGCCGCTACATGAATATGCATTCAAGGAAGCGCTCGCGCGCCTAGACGGGTCCACCTCTGTCGAGTCCCAGTCGACCCAGGATGGATCGCCCAACCCTGCGGGCACAAAACCCGCCCCTACGGAAGAAGCCCCCGCGGATCTTTCAGACCCATTTGCCAAGTTCGCACACGAGAGCGGAGTTCCGGTAGAAGATCTCGAGCGCACGTTCTTCTTCACCGAGGACGGATTGCCGCACCTGAACGGACCGCGCGCGAAGTTCGCACGGAATGCCGCAGACCAAGCCAAGGTCGTTGCAGTTGCGATCACCGCGGCGTACAACTTCGTTTTGGATCAAAAGACAGTGCCGGATGAAGTCATCAAAACCGAGGCCGCCCGCCTAAAGATCGACATCGGAGGCAACTGGGCCCGGGCGATGACCAAGCTGCAGGGCGCGAGTTGGGTAGGGCAGGCACGGCAGAAGCAGTTCAAGACAACCAGCACGACAGCAGATTCACTGCAAAATATCGTAAAGAAGATTTTGGGCGCTCCGATCGAATGAAGCTCGTCGAGTACCTAAACCCGATAAAAAACTCAAGCCAGCGCGCTCGCATCCTTGCGGTCATGTATTTCCTCGAATCTGCCGAAGCGAAATCGACATTCTCGACCAGCGAACTGAGAACTGCTCTCACACAAGCACGAATCCCGAACGTTAAGTCATGGAACATCGCCGCCCGCCTAGCGGGCGCCGGCCATACCGTCCATGCAACGGGAACAGCAGCGAATCGACGCTGGGAACTTACGGATTCCGGACGCGAGGAGGTCGCCGCATTCGCACCTCCGCTACCCCAAGATACACAGGCTCTTGTGAAGCAGAGTGAGATCTCCGCTCTCCGCACCATGGTTGCAGCGATAACCGACACTGAGGCACAGAATTTCGCCTCCGAGGCAGTTGATTGCCTTGAGATAGGAGCCCACCGGGCGACCATTGTTTTCATGTGGGTCGCAGCAGTCCACGAAATCCAGGAGCGCATCTGGAAGAATTCAACAGGGCCCGCTATCACCGCAGCAGCCCAGAAACACAATACGAGAGCGAAATCCTGCAAGAAGCGCGACGACCTAAGCGAATACAATGAGGCATTGTTGCTCCAAGTGGCTCAGGATCTCGGCGTCATCGACAAGAACCAACACACCGAGCTAAAGCGGGCGCTTGACCTGCGCAACGGCTCCGGCCATCCGAACAAACTGCGCCCTGGTGAGCACAAGGCCAAGGCGCACATCGAGGATATCGTCACCATGCTCTTCTGATGGTAGGCCGCGCTGACCGCGCGGGTGCAGGTGCAGCAGACCTCGGCACTCGGTTGACCCTTGTGCTCCGCGACGAAGATCTTGCCGTGCTGTCCTGGCTTGAGTCCGATGACGGTCACGGTCACCACCCCGACCCGTCGTCGGTGCCGGTGTTCCGGTCGGCTCGTCGTCGGCAGCCGACGTCGTCCGCCGCGCCTTCAACCAGTCGCGCACGTCGGCCTCGTCGAACATCAGGTGCCGGCCGATCCTGTGCGCGGCGGGACCGGTGCCGCGTCGTCGCCACCCGTGCACGGTCCGTGGTGTGGCACGCAGTTTCGTGCACAGCTCTTCGAGCGTCCACAGAGGTGTCCGCGACAGGTTCTCGTCGTTCTCAGCGTGGTCGTCCATGGCGGACAGGTGTGCGTGGCACACCTGCCGTCCGAGCCCGCTCGTACGCGTCCGTCGCCACCTAATGCGTGGCACGATCCGTGGCATTTTCATGGGCCGCCCTTCGTCGTGGCGGTCCGGCAAGAAACAAGAAAGCCGCTGACCTGGTGTGATACCAGTTCAGCGGCTCTCCGTATGTGGAGCTAGGGGGATTCGAACCCCCGACCTTCTCATTGCGAACGCGTGTTCGGCGCCTTGTCTCGTGGTTTCTGGCCAGTTTCTCCGTGCACCAAGTGCATCGCACCACTGGCGGTGCGCTGTGGGGGAACTTCGGGGGAACCCGCTCCAGGCGATAGTCACGGCAGGATATGGGACGTGGAGCACATCATCGACCTGGATGCCCTCGCCGCCCGGCTGCAGTCGGTCATGGGCGAGTGGAGGCGGTGGGCAACTGTCAGTCTGCTGACCTGGCGCGACGAGGCTGAACCGTGGCCCCAGACGATCAAGGAAGTCCGGTCAAGCGTTCAAGTGCCGGAGTCGATGGGGTTCACACTCCAGAAACATGGGTCGGATGACATGTTCGAGACAGTGGTCTGGACGGGTGGTTGGGCAGATGTCGGCTTCCTGATCGACGGGGAGGTCTACAGCTTCTCCCCCACGTTTAGCGACGCCGGCGGCGCCTACGGGGCCGTGGTGAAGGACGTCGAGGACTTCCTCGCATGAACCGCTGCCGACGCCAGGCGGCCCTTGGGCACCACCCAAGCCGGATGCGCACCCCCCTCGGTGCCACCAATGGGGTAGCGCGAGTAGCGGATCGCGTCGCTACCAGTAGCGGGGGCGCTACCGCACCCGCCGCCCCGGGAGCCGCTAGATTTCAACGATTCTCGCCGGAGGTAGCGGAGTAGCGGCCTTCGAGCCAGACCCCTGTTTTGGCCCGAAACCCGGGTTCTGGCGCTCGACGGATAGTCCGCGACTCCGCTACCGCTAGCGCGTCAGGCCAGCGTCGTCGTGAGGTAGTCCTGCACCGCTGGCGCGAACCCGTAGGGCACGTAGTCGGTGAACTCGTTTGGTGTCGCCCACACGATGTCTGCGAGTTCTTCCGCGTCTGCGACGTATGCCTCGCCGCTGATGACGTCGCAGGCGACGTAGCCCATGAGGCGTCCGGTGTTCGGGTGCACGCGCTCCCCCAGCACCTTGACGGCCTGGACGGTGAGCCCAGCCTCTTCGGCAGTCTCACGGACCGCCGCCTGCTCGAACGTCTCCCCCGGCTCGACTGCGCCGGCGGGAAACTGCCACGAGAGCGAGCCCTCGGATACGCGCCGCTGGACCAGGAGCAGCTTCCCGTCCTGGACGATGATCGCCGCTGCGATGGCGGGCTTCTCTTCGGTCACTGCCTCAGACACCCGGTGCCTCCCAGCAGTTCGAGAATGGGCGGGTAGTTGGCGCCCCCAGGGCTGAACGTGCCAAGGCCTGCCACTGCTACCGATGCGACGTGGAAAACAAGAAAGCCGCTGACCTGGTGTGATACCAGTTCAGCGGCCCTCTGTCGGTGGAGCTAGGGGGATTCGAACCCCCGACCTTCTCATTGCGAACGAGACGCGCTACCAACTGCGCCATAGCCCCTCGGACTGCAGAAGACTAGCACTTCACCGCCCCGACTCCGCAACTTGATCCGGTGTCGCGCGGGTCACGAACGCGTGACTCGCGCGACACCGACCAGCAGGATCAGCCGGCAGGTCAGCCCGCCGCCCGGCGTCGGGCCAGGATCTCCTCGAGCGGCTGGCCCAACGTCTCGGACTTCATGCGCGGCGGCTCGCCGCGCAGCAGCTCGTCCTCGGCCACCTCGGCGGCCTTGGCTGCAGACCCGGTCGCGGCAGACCCGGTGCCAGCACCGGCACCAGCCCCAGCGGCACCGCCCGCTGTCGTCGTCCCCGGAACGACCGCAGAGGACGCCCCAGCGCCCCCAGGACGCCCCGAACCACCCGCGGACCCCTTACCGGACGACGACCCCGCGGGCAGCGCCGCAGGCTGCCGCTGCGGCGCCTTGGGCTTGGTCACGTACGTGGGCAGCGGGACGGGCACCGGGTCCCAGGCGCGTCCGCTCGGCGGCTCGTCCGACGTCGCCGGCCCGCCGGGCGCGTCGTCGGCCCGGACCTCGTCCACGACCTCCGCCGTGACCTCGATGACCTTGGGCTTCTCCGGGCCGTCGAGGATCTCGTCGAGCACGTTCTTGCCACCTACGCGCGGGATCGCCTGCGTCTGCGTGTCCGAGCCGCGCGTCGCCAGCCCCACGACCTGCGCGCGGTTGCGCGGGGCGTACGGGCCACCGTTGGCGAGGGCACGGGCCTGCGTGGCGCGCTGCCGGGCGGCGCGCACGGTCGCGTGCCAGCGGGCGTCCGCCCTGCGGGCGGCACGGGCCGCTCGGCGCCCCAGGAACAGCACGAACAGCAGCATGGCCGACGTCGTGACGGCGGCACCCCAGTGCAGCCGGTCGAACCCGACGAGCGTCCACGCGACGACGCTGGCCACCAGCAGGAAGATCGACACGATGAAACGGCGGCGCGCCCGGGCGGCCCGCCGCGCCCGGCGCTCCACCCGGCGGATGCGCTCCGCCGTCAGCGGGCGGCCGCGCACCATGATCTGCAGCGGGAGGCCCTGGCGCGGGGTCGGGTGGGCGACGCGCGGCACACCCTGGCCGCTACCTCGCCGGTTGCCGTCGTTGACCATCGCCCCTCCTCTCCTACCCGAGCCGCTCATCGCGACGACGCGCAGCCCTCCTGAAAACCGGTCCGGCACCCGCGCGTCGGCGAGCTCCGCCCGGCGACGCACCATGCTCGGCATCCAGTAGCCCAGCCACAGGACGAACAGCGCTACGGCTGTGAGTCCCGCGGTCGATTCCACGACACGACGGTAGGCGAGCATCGGCGCGCCCGGCCGCATCGCGTACGGCGTGTCCCACCGTTACAACGCCTCACGCGTGCGCTGCCAGCGCGCCAGCAGCCCCTCCGGGACCTCCTCGCGGGTCACCGCGAAGGTGCGGTGGTCGCGCCACTGCCCCTGGATGTGCAGGAACCGCTCGCGCACGCCCTCGTCCCGCAGCCCGAGCTTCTCCACGACGCGCAGGCTCGGCTTGTTCTCGGGCCGGATGTTGATCTCGATGCGGTGCAGGCCCAGGAAGAAGGCGTAGTCCGTGGCCATCGCGACCCCCGTGGGGATGACGCCGCGGCCGGCCACGCTCTGGCTCACCCAGTAGCCGATGCTCGCGGAGCACATGGAGCCCCAGGTGATCGACGCGACGGTCAGCTGCCCCACGAGGGCGCCGTCGAGCTCCACGCCGAACGGGAGCGACGTCCCCGCGCGGGCCTGCGCCGAGAGGGACCGCACGTACTCCCCGAACGTCGAGGCGATGTACCGGTTCGCACCGGGCGACGTCGCCTCCCAGCGCTCGAGCCAGGCCGCGTTCTCGGCCCGCAGGCGCGACCAGTCGGTCGCGTCCCGGCGCCGGAGCGGGCGCAGCACGACAGTCCCCGACGGCGTGTCCTCACGCAGCGTCACCGGCCATGGCTTGGCCACCGTCCACCCCTTCACAAACTTACCTGTGGTGCCTTCCGGCACGTCCGACTTACTCGACGGCAACATCGTTCGCCCCCTGCCACGTCCCATGACGAATCCCCCGCTGGAGGAGGGTCTACCACGCTCGGTGGCCTGGGACCCGTCGAGCAGCCGCTCGGTCATGTTCTCGCCTTCTTCGTACGCTGTTCGTAACAATCCAGTCTCGGAGTCTTGGCACAATAGCGGTCATGAGCGGCATCTCTGTTCCGACGCCACAGCCCTACCCCGTCCAACCCGGGATGGAGACAGGTGACGCCAAGGAGGAGCTGCGTCGCGCGATCCGCGCGCAGCGCGGTCTCCGGTCCGTCCGACGCCGGACGGAGGCCGCCGAGCTGCTCGCCGACGTCATCGAGTCCATCCCCGAGGTGCGCGACGCCGGGTGCGTCGCGGCGTACGCGGCCCGCAGCGCGGAACCCGGCATGCTGCCCCTCCTGGACCGTCTCGCGGACCGAGGCGTCCGCGCGCTGCTCCCCGTGCTCGGGGCCGGCCTGGCCCGCGACTGGGCGGACTACACCGGCCCGGACGACCT
This sequence comes from Promicromonospora sp. NPDC057488, assembly GCF_042802395.1. NCBI lineage: Bacteria > Bacillati > Actinomycetota > Actinomycetes > Micrococcales > Promicromonosporaceae > Promicromonospora > Promicromonospora sp. NPDC057488. The sequence continues at coordinate 3,871 of NZ_JBHVEG010000098.1, read as the reverse complement.
GCTGGAGCGGGCACCCGGACGGCCGCCCGAGCCGGGCGGCCCCGCCCTGGGCACCGACGCCGTCAAGCTGGCCGACGTCGTCCTGGCGCCCGCCCTCGCCGTCGACACCCGCGGGGTGCGGCTCGGCCAGGGCGGCGGCTGGTACGACCGCGCGCTGACCCACCTGCGGCCGGGCGCGAAGGTCGTTGCCGTCGTCTTCCCGGAAGAGGTGTACGACGCCGCGGACCACCCGCTGCCCCGCGAGGAGCACGACATCCTGGTCCACGCCGTCGCCACCACGACCGACTGGCGCTGGCTCGGCTGACGCCAAGCACCGCCGCCCCGCCGGTCGAGCTTCGCCCCGCCCTGTTGGTCGAGCTTGTCGAGACCTGGTGGGGTCTCGACAAGCTCGACCAGCGGGTGGGGCGGCTCGACCGGCGGGGCGGATCGACCGGCGGTCGGGCCGAGCCCTACGGCGTCAGGATCTGCTCGTCCTCGGCGGCGCCCTCGACCGCGTCCGCGGTGAACGGCCAGGGGAACGTCTCCCCCGTCGCCCAGGCGTTGAGCTGGTCGTCGTAGTGCGGCGATCCCGGGTGCGCCGACGCGCCGGTCACGACCACCCACGTGGAGGCGTCCAGGTCGGCGAGGTCCACGACCATGCGCATCGACGGGCCGCTGGTCACGTCGAAGCTGCCGCTGGCCGCGTCGAAGGAGGTGGCGTTCACGATCGACGACCCACCACCGACCTTGACCGGCGCCGGGTTCATGTAGGCCGAGATCGGGGCCGGGATGCCGGGGCCGCCGAGCACCAGGTGCTGCAGCCGGAGCTGGTGCAGCGTGCCCCACTCCCAGTCGCTGGTGTCCTTGCCGATCTCGACGGTGAGGTCCTGGCGGGCGCTGATCAGCGCCTGCGTCAGCACCTCGTCCCGGCTCTCGACGACGGACACCGTGGACTGGTCGTCCCAGAAGGCGTTGTCCGGCTTGTCGAGCATGCCCTGGACGACGGCGAGCCAGCGGCTGCCGCCGTCGGGCCACATGGCCTCGGGCAGCTCGTCGTGGAACGTGATCCGCAGCAGGTTGCGCCACACGGCCGCGAAGTAGGCGGCGGCCGCGGAGTCGGCGTCCATGGACCGGTCCCAGTCGGCCAGGAGCGCCTGGCCGTCCGAGTCGTAGCCGGCGGGGAGGTCCACCTCGACCAGCACGGGCACCAGGACGTTGGCGAACACGCTCCACTGGTCCATCTGGAACTCGGACATGTCGGCGGCCGTGAGCTTGCGGCCCTCCGCGATGCGGCCGCTGATCAGGTCGCGGATGCGCTCCGACCGGTAGCCGTAGTCCCAGTCGCGGGTGAGGTACGGCCCGTCGCCACCCGGCAGCACGGCCTGGTTCGCGGCGACGATGAAGCCTTCCTTCGGGTCCACCACGCCGGGCATCTGCGCCGGGTCCACGTAGCCGGTCCAGTCGTAGCGGGCGTCCCAGCCGGGTCGCGGCCAGGTGCCGTCCGACTCGACCGCGCCCGGCACGCTGGCACGCACCGGGATCTTGCCCGGCGCCTGGTAGCCGATGTGCCCGTCCGTCGTCGCGTACACGATGTTCTGCGCCGGGACCTCGAACTTCGCGGCCGCCGCCTTCATGTCGGCGGGCGTCTTGGCGCGGTTCATCTCGAACACGGCGTCGGCGGTGTGGCCCGGCTGGAGCGCGGTCCACTGGAGCGCGATCTCGTACTGGGGGCGTTGCTCGACGCCGGTCTCGGTGGGCGAGGCGCGCACGGCGTCCATCGGCACCTCGTCCATGACGGTGGAGATGATCGGGCCGTGCACGGTCCGCCGGACCTCCAGGTCGATCGCGCTGCCGCCGTCGACCCGGATCACCTCGGTCTCCGTCTCCATCGGGACCCACTTGTTCGTGCCCCGCATGTACGTGTCGTTGCGGACCCGCTCGATGAAGAAGTCGGTGACGTCGGCGCCCATGTTGGTCAGGCCCCAGGAGATGTCGGCGTTGTGGCCGATGATCACGCCGGGGAAGCCGGAGAACGAGAACCCGGCCACGTCGTACGGGCACTCCGGGCCCACCTGGTTGCAGTGCAGGCCGACCTGCGCCCAGATACCGGGGGCCGCGAGGTCGAGGTGGGGGTCGTTGGCCAGCAGCGGCTTGCCCGACTTCGTGTGCTGCCCCGAGACCACCCACGAGTTGGAGCCGGTGCCCTCACCGCGCGCGATCTGCACGGGCACGGCGTCCAGCGCCTTCTGCGCCGACTCGAGGGCGTCGGCGAGGTGTGGGCTCTGGTAGACCTCCTGGGTGGCCGACGCCGTCTCGGTGCCGGCCGGGGCGGTCGCCTGCGCGCCCGCCTCCGCGGGGTCGAGGATCGGCGCGTTGCCCGTGCCGGAGTAGGCCGGGAACAGCTCGGCCACGCGCGACGCGTCGCCCAGCGTGCTGTAGGCCAGGGCGCGGTCGAGCTCGTCCTCGTAGTTGCCGCGCAGGTCCCAGGCCATGGCCTTGAGCCACGCCAGCGAGTCGATCGGGCCCCACGGCTCGGGGTCGTTCACCTCGACGCTGACGTCGAGCACCGTGTACTCCACCGCGGTCTCGCCGGGGCTGCGGTCCGCGAGGTAGGCGTTCACGCCGTCCGCGTACGCCTGGAGGTACTGGCGCGTCGTGTCGTCGAGGATGTTGAACTCCTCCTCCGCGACGTGCCGCCAGCCGAAGGTGCGCGTGACCATGTCGGCCTTGATCGCGTCCTCGTTGTTGCCGACGAGCTCGGCCAGGCGGCCCGCCGTCACGTGGCGGCGGTAGTCCATCTCGAAGAAGCGGTCCTGCGCGTGCACGTAGCCCTGCGCGCGGAACAGGTCCTCGGCGGTGTCGGCGTAGATCTGCGGCACGCCCTGGGCGTCGCGGCTCACGCGCACGTCCGAGCCCAGGCCCTCGACCTGGACCGACCCGGAGTACTCCGGCAGCGGACGGCGTCCGGTGAGCCATCCGAAGGTCGTCACGGCGACCAGCGCCAGCACGACGACGACGGCTGTACCGACCAGGAACTGGCGGACGCGGGTGGTGCGAGTCCGACGGCGCTTGGCGGGCCGTGCACCGGCGGAGGGGACTTTTTCGACGGGCTCTACTGGCTCGGCGGGAGTGGTCGCGGACACGCAGTGGAGACTACCGTCCGCCCCAGGGCTTGGGTGAACGCGCAGGCGTGAACAGCCTCGGGAGATCCTGGGACTATCACCCGCCGCTCGACCGTTACTATTGGCACTCGGAAACCCCGAGTGCCAGGCCCCGGCCCTGTGAGCGTGCGACGCCCCGGCCGTCCTGACGTCCCAGAGGAGTGCACGTGCCCACCTATGCGTACCGGTGTGCCGACTGCGGCCACGCGTTCGACATCCACCAGGAGTTCACCGACGAGTCACTGACCGTCTGCCCGGAGTGCCAGGGCAAGCTGCGCAAGGTGTTCAGCTCGGTGGGCGTCACGTTCAAGGGATCGGGCTTCTACCGCACCGACTCGCGCAGCACCTCGACGAGCAGCACCGTGAAGGCCGGGAAGTCGGAGTCCTCTTCGTCTTCCTCCTCGTCGTCGAGCGACTCCGGGTCGTCCTCGTCGAGCTCGTCCTCGTCGTCCTCGTCCTCGTCCAGCTCCTCGGGGTCCTCGTCCAGCGGGTCCAGCTCGTCGAAGGCCGCGTCGTCCTGACCTGATCCGCCGGCGCGGTGCTGGTGCGGGCGTCCTGGGGTCGGCAGTTTGCTGCGGTGGCCCTCTAGGTTCGGCAGTTTGCTGGGGCGGCCCTCTGGGTTCGGCACTTTGCTGGGGTGGCCCTCTAGGTTCGGCACTTTGCTGGGGCGGCTCTCATGGGGTCGGCAGTTTGCATTGAGGTCGGCACAGGCCTGTGCCTGTCTCTTATAC
>NZ_JBHVEG010000097.1:0-24568 GCF_042802395.1 Promicromonospora sp. NPDC057488 | reverse complement strand
CCCGGGAGCCGGGCGCCCGCAGGCTGCTGAGGGCTCAGGCGTCCCAGGCGATCGTGAACTCGGCGAGGTCGATCCGGCCGTCCTGGTCGTGGTCGGCCTTGCCGAAGATCTCGTCGAGGTCCTTGTCGGTGGTCTCCTCGCCCCGGGTGGCCATCGCCCGGCGGAACTCGTCCGCGGTGATGCGGCCGTCGCCGTCGGAGTCGAACTCGACGAAGGTGCGGGTGAGCTCGTCGTCGGCAGCCATGCTGATACCTCGCAAAGTCGGAAACAATTCGAACCGTATGCAACCACATATCGGTTTGATCGGTTGTGGAATTGCTGGGTGGTAAGTCCGGTACGGTGCGGCGTGCTGACCGTCGAGAACCGGAGGACCGGACCATGAGGCTGTACGCGGCCGCCCCCGCGCGGGGTGCTCGTCAGGCGCTCGGTGACCTGCTGCTGCTCGCCTGGATCGCGGGCTGGGCCTGGGCCGGGCGCGAGGTCTGGTCCGCCACCCTGGAGCTCGGCGCCCCGGGCCGCGCGACGGCGTCGGCGGCCGACGAGATGGCGGGCCGGTTCCACGACGTCGAGGGCCGGATCGGCGGCATCCCGGGGGTGGGCGACGACCTCGCCGCGCCGTTCAGCGGGGCCGCCGACGCCGCGGAGAGCCTCGCGGAGGCGGGCCGCTCCCAGGCCGAGACGGTGGCCGACGTCGCGCTGCTCGCCGGCCTCGCCGTGTTCCTGGTCCCGGTGCTGCTGGTCGCGGTGCTGTACGTGCCGCTGCGCGTCCGGTTCGTGCGCCGCGCGAGCGCCGGCCGCCGCCTGCTGGAGGCCGACCCGGCGCTGCTCGCGCTCCGCGCCCTGACGAACCAGCCGCTGCGCGCCCTGACCAAGGTCTCCGACGACCCGGTGCGCGCCTGGCGCGAGGACGACCCCGCCGTCGTGCGCCGGCTGGCCGACCTCGAGCTGCGCAGCCTGGGGCTGCGCCGGTAGCCGTAGTCTTGCGGCGTGCATCACTCATCGGCTGACGGCGTCCGACGTATCGACTTCCTCCCCTGGGAGTACGACCCCGCCTCGCCGGAGGGCGAGGCGCAGGCCGCGCGGCAGCGCGAGCTGGCCGACGCCGGGGCCGAGATCGCCGCCGGGGCCTTCGTCGCCCCGAACGCCGCGGTGTTCTGCGACAGCCTCACCCTCGGTGCGCGCAGCTACGTCGCCGCGCTGGCCTACCTCACGGGCGACCTGATGATCGGCGCGGACTGCTCGGTCAACCCGTACGCCGTGGTCCGCGGCGAGATCCGGATGGGCGACGGCGTGCGCATCGGCGCGCACAGCTCGATCCTCGGGTTCAACCACCGCATGGAGAACGACCGGCCGGTGTTCCAGCAGGGCACCTGGAGCAAGGGCATCACCATCGGCGACGACGTCTGGATCGGCTCCAACGCCACGATCCTGGACGGCGTGACCGTGGGCGACCACGTGGTGGTCGCGGCCGGCGCCGTCGTCACCAAGGACGTGCCCGACTGGGCCGTGGTGGCCGGCAACCCCGCGCGCGTGCTGCGCGACCGCCGCGCCGAGACCAAGGGCGCGGCCGCCCCCGACCTCGGCGACCGCCTGGCCGCCTTCGGCGACCGCGCCCGGGAGCAGGCGGCCGCCCTCCTGGCCCGGTGCTACGAGGACGGCCGGTTCGTGGACCGCCCGGCCGCCGCCGTCGGCCCGCTCGCCCCGGCCGTGCGGCCGTGGGCAGACGCCGTCGAGCTCGCCGACCTGCTGCTCGACAGCCCGCCGCCCGGGTTCGACGCCGCCGACCTGGTCCGCCGCCTCACGGCCCGCCAGGACCCGGCCACCGGCCTGATCCCGGAGGGCGACCTGTCCGACCAGGGGCTCGGCGAGCCGGGCCGCACGGCCGGGCCGCTGTCGGCCACGGACGGCGACGCCGCCTACCACGTGCTCAGCGTCGGCTACGCGGTGCGGCTGCTCGGCGCGCGGCTGCCGCACCCGGTCCGCGCCGTCCACGAGCTGGCCGACCGCGACCTGGCCGCCGCCCTCGACGCGCGCGACTGGGGCGCCCACGCCTGGGGGAGCGGCGCCGCCGTCGACTCCCTGGGCACGGCGTGCGCCCTGAACATCGCCGACTTCTCCGCCGAGCTGCCCGACGGCGGCGTCGGCCCGCTGTACGGCCTGCTGGGCTGGCTGACCGCCAGGGCCGACCCGGCCACGGGCCTGTGGGGCGCACGGCAGCCGGGGTCGGGCTGGCTCCAGGCCGTCAACGGCTTCTACCGCCTCACGCGCGGCTCGTACGCCCAGTTCGGCCTCCCGCTGCCCTACCCGGAGGCGGCGATCGACACCGTGCTGGAGCACGCGGCCGACCCCGCGCTCGCCACCCCGGACGGCTGGACCGCCTGCAACGTGCTCGACATCGTGCACCCGCTGTGGCTCGCAGCCAGGCAGACCTCACACCGGCGCGCGGAGGGCGAGGCGTGGGCGCGCGAGCAGCTCGACCGGGCGCTGCAGAGCTGGGCGGACGGCGCCGGCTTCGCCTTCGCGCCGCGCGGCGACGGAGCCGACGGCGTGCCCGGGCTCCAGGGCACCGAGATGTGGCTAAGCATCGTCTGGTACCTGGCCGACTACCTCGGCGCCGCCGACGCCCTCGGGTACCGGCCGCGGGGCGTGCACAGCCCGGACCCGCTGGTGCGGGTGGCGCCGGTCGCCGGGGCGCGCTGACCGCGCGATCGTCCATGTGCGGCGTCGGTCCGTGCATGTCGTCGCGGGGCGGGGCTTCGTAGGGTCGGCTGCGTGAGCCACCTCCCCGCACAGCCGACCGTCCGCCGCCTCCGCGTCCCGGCGGCGCCGCCCGCGCGGCCGGCGCCCCTGGCGATGGGCGACCCCGCCGGGACGGCGGGCGGCGTCCGCCTCACGGACCGGTACGTGGAGCGGGACGGGCGGCCCTGGTTCCCCGTGATGGGCGAGTACCACTTCAGCCGGGACCGCCCCGAGCAGTGGGAGACCGAGCTGCGCAAGATGCGGTCCGGCGGGGTCGGGGTCGTGGCGACGTACCTGCTGTGGATCCTGCACGAGGAGGAGCGCGGGCACGTGCGCTGGGACGGCGCGCGCGACGTGCGCCGGTTCGTGCGCACCGCCGCCCGGGTGGGCCTCGACGTCGTGCTCCGCATCGGCCCGTGGGCGCACGGCGAGACCCGCAACGGCGGGTTCCCGGACTGGCTGCAGGCGCTGCCCGTGGCGCACCGCACGAACGACCCCGCCTACGTGGACCTCGTGCGCGGCTGGTACACGGCGATCGCGGACCAGGTGGGCGACCTGATGCACACGCCCGGGCAGCCCGGCGGCTCCGTGGTTGGCATCCAGGTCGACAACGAGCTCTACGACCAGCCCGAGCACCTCGCGACGCTGCGCGACCTCGCCGAGGACGCCGGCCTGCGCGCGCCCCTGTGGCTCGCGACCGGGTGGGGCGGGGCCGAGCTCCCGCGCGGCCGCGTGCTGCCGGTGTACGCGGGCTACTCGGACGGGTTCTGGGAGGAGTCCACCACCGGCTGGCCCGCGTTCGGGGCGCTGCACTACACGTTCAGCACCGTGCGCGACGACCTCACCGTGGGCGCCGACCTGCGCGACGGCCCCGTCACCGCCGAGGCCGCGGACGGCGCCGCCGACCCGTGGCCGTTCGCCACCTGCGAGCTGGGCGGCGGCATGCAGGTCGCCTACCACCGGCGTCCCCTCGTCGACGCCGACGACGTCGCGGCGCTCGCCCTGACCAAGCTCGGCAGCGGCTCCGCGTGGCAGGGCTACTACCTCTACCACGGGTCCACCCAGGTGCTCGGGGAGCTCTCGACCACGCAGGAGTCGCACGCGACCGGCTACCCGAACGACCTGCCGGTGCGCGACTACGACTTCTGGGCCCCGCTCGGGTCGGCGGGGCAGCAGCGCCCGCACTTCCACCGGCTGCGCCGCCAGCACCTGTTCCTTCAGGCGTTCGGGGCGGACCTCGCGACCTACCCGACGGTGTTGCCGTCCGGAGGGGCATCCGGTGGCGCCGACCTGCGCTGGTCCGTCCGGGGCGACGGCGAGCGCGGCTACCTCTTCGTCAACAACCACCAGCCCGCCGCCGCACCGCTGGCGGACGTCGACGGCGTCCGGTTCGACGTCGAGCTCGGCGACCACCGGGTCACCGTCCCGACCGTACCCGGCACGCTGCGGGCGGGCGTCGCGGCGGCCTGGCCGCTGCGCCAGCGGTTCGGGACGATCCCGGCGCTCACCGTCCCGGCGCAGCCGATCACGTCGCTGGACACCCCGGACGGGCCGGTGGTGCTGTTCGCGGCGACCGAGGGTATCGACGTCGAGCTGCAGATCGAGGGCGTGCCCGCCGCCGACGTCCGTGGCGCCACGATCCGCGAGGAGGGCGGCCGGGTCATCGCGACGCCGGACGCCGCGCCCGGGCTGGCCGCCGAGGTCGTCGTCGGCGGCACCACGCTGGTGTTCCTGCCGCCGGACCTGGCCGACGCCGTCTGGAAGGGCACGATCGACGGGCGCGAGAGCCTCGTGCTGTGGCACGGCAGCGGCTGGTTCGACGGGGACTCGTTCCGCGTCGAGGCCGACGCCGCCGACCGGACCGTCGACGTGCTGCCCGCCCTCGCGCCCGGTGGGTCCGGTGAGTTCGCCGCCGTGCCGGGGGAGGGCAGCCGCTTCACGCGGTACGCGGTCCCGGGCGCGGAGGTCACCCGGCCGCTGCCCGTGCCCCGGTTCGACGCCGTGGTGGCGCCGGTGCGCACGGGCGGCGGCGCGGGCCGCCTCTCCGCCCCGGACGATGCCGACTTCGCGGCGCTCGCCCCCGTGCGCGTACCCGTGCCCGACGACGTCTTCGCCGACGCCGAGCGGGTGCTGCTGACCCTGGACTGGACCGGCGACGCGATGCGCGTCCACGCGGGCGACACGCTGATCGCCGACCAGTTCTGGTCGGGCCGCGCGTTCGACGTCGACCTCACGCCGTACCGCGAGCGGATCCGGGCGGAGGGCCTGTGGCTGCGTGCGTTCGCCTGGTCGCCCGCGGCCGGGGTGCACGTCGACCCGCGGGTACGACCGGCGTCCGAGGTGCCGGTGCTGGAGGTGCGGTCGGCGTCGGTGCGCGTGGTGCGGACGCGGGCGCTGCGCTGAGCAGGCCCGGGCCAGGGGATCAGGTGTTCTGCACGGCGGCGATGGAGACGGCCGCGCTCGCGGTGGCGACGGCCACCGCGACCGTGGTGCGCGTGACCGCCTCGCCGGCGGCCGACGCGCCCCAGTCGCCCTGCTCCAGCTCCTTGCCGCGCGTGTGGACGGCGCCCGACCAAGGGATGTCGCGGTGCAGCACCGGCAGGCTCCCACTCGCCGAGAGCAGGGCAGCGAGCACCGCGGTGCGCGGGTCGGGCTCGGCGCCGTCGGCCAGCACGGGGCGGACGGCGTCGACGAGCTGGGCGCGGCGCGGCGTGCCGCCGTCGACCAGGGCCGTGGTGGGGATGAGCCCGAGGGCCTTGCGCTGCTCGCGCACGATGTGGCCGCGCTCGACGAGCCGGTCCAGCACCGGCCCGCGCAGCCGTGGGCCCACCTCGGCGAGGAACGTCTGCGTGCCGCGCGGCTTCTGGACCAGCGGCTCCCACCGCTCGCGCAGCAGCGGGTCGGCGGGCGGCCTGCCGGCCACCGCGCTCACCTTGGGGCCGGTCAGGCCCGGCTTGTCGTCGATGGCGACGCTGTCGTCCAGCGCGAGCTCGGTGAGCACCGCGCCGGCCAGCGTGTAGAACAGCGTGTTCTCGCCGGCGATGGTGCCCGACCGGGGGTCGAACAGCAGCAGGAGCAGGTCCTCGGCGATCAGCGGGGTCTCGGGTGTGGTCGGTGCGGTCATCGTCTCGTCCGTCCGTCGGGGTCGTGTCTCGGGGTGCTGCGGGGACTCTGGTTCACGACTAGGTCCTCGGCGTCGAGCCGTTCGTCAGTCTCTCCGGTGACGATCAGGTGCGCGCGGTAGAGCACCTCGAGCTGGGCCGGGTGGTAGAGCTCGCGCAGCGCCGGGACGATGGCGCTCTCCGTCCGCCCGGGCCCGTGCAGCGAGTGCGACTCGGCCTCGCCGAGCGCGGGATACGCCGCGAGCTGGTCGCGCAGCAGGGGCGCGATGCGCTCGGCGAGCGCCTGCCTGGTCGCGCGGTCGGCGTCGGCGGGCAGTGCCTGGAACTCGTCGTCGGCGTCCGTCACCGGCTGCTCGTGCATCATCGTGCGCAGGGCGTCCATGGCGTCGTCGTCGAACACCTGGGCGTAGATCATCAGCATCGACCGGTCGACGTCGGACAGCTCGCCCCCGACGGCGCTGAACCCGGCGGGCAGGTCCGCCGGGGCGCGGTGGCGCAGGATCACCGCGAGCTCGGCCCGCACCCGCTGGAGGCGGGTGATCGTCGCCTCCAGCTCGGAGTCGAGCACGCGCAGCGCCTCGTCGGGGTCCTGGTCGGCGCGGCCCATCGAGGCGATCTGCGCGAGCGGCACGCCGAGGTCGCTCAGCCGCTTGATCTGCAGCAGCCGCACCAGGTGCGCCGTCTCGTACTGCTTGTAGCCGTTGGACCGGCGGGCGGGCTCGTCCAGCAGGCCGATCTCGTGGTAGTGCCGGACGGCCTTGATGGTGGTCCCCGCGATCTCCGCGAGCTGCCGGGTGCTCCAGGCCACGGTCCGCTCCTCTCGGTCCGCCGGCGGGAACGCCGACGGGTAAGAGTTCAAACCATGCCCCAGGGGCACGGTCAAGCGCGGGGGCGCGGACCCACCCCGTACCGGGGGCGGGCCCGCGCCGGACGGCGTCAGAACTGGCCGGGCACGTAGTCCCCGGCGGGCTGCCGGTTGATGACGTTGATCCGGTTGTACGCGTTGATGAGCGCGATCAGGGAGATCAGCGCGGCGAGCTGGTCCTCGTCGTAGTGCGCGGCGGCGCGCTCCCAGGTCGCGTCCGGGACGCCGCCCGACGCGTCCGCCAGCCGCGTCCCCTCCTCGGTCAGCTCCAGGGCGGCCCGCTCCGGCTCGGTGAACACGGTCGCCTCTCGCCAGGTCGCGACCATGTTCAGCCGGAGCTGCGTCTCGCCCGCGGCGGCGGCGTCCTTGGTGTGCATGTCGGTGCAGAACCCGCAGCCGTTGATCTGGCTGGCCCGGATCTTCACGAGCTCCTGCGTGACGGCGGGCAGCGTCGAGTCCACGATCAGCTTGTTCGCGGAGTTGAGGTGCCGCAGGACCTTTCCGGCGAGGGGGTTGCCGAAGTAGTCGATCCTGGCGTCCATGTGGGTGTCCTCCTTGGTCAGTGGTGCGGCCCGCGGCGCGGGCCCGGACACATGACCGGGACGGGCCCGGAAACGTGACCGCCCTGTCTGCCCGTGGCGAATCCACCTCCCGCGGCGCCCGCCGCGAGGTGTGTGATGGGCTCATGGACGATTCCGAGGCGCTGGACGCCTACTCGGCGTCGATCGTGCGCGTCGTCGACGCCGTGCTGCCGTCGGTCGCCGCCGTCTCCGTGCGCACGCCCCGCGGGGCCGGGGCCGGCAGCGCCTCCGTCATCCCGGGGGAGCGGCTGCTGCTCACCAGCGCCCACGTCGTGGAGGGCGGCGGCGAGGTGCGCGCCGCGTTCTCCGACGGGTCCGAGGTCGCGGCCCGGGTGGTCGGCCGCGACCCGCTCTCCGACCTCGCGGTGCTCCGGGCCGACGACGTCGTGCCGCCCGCCCTGACCCTCGGCGACGCGGCGGCCCTCCGGGTGGGCCAGCTCGTCGTCGCGCTCGGCAACCCCCGCGGCCTGGCCGGCAGCGTCACCGCCGGCATCGTGTCCGCCCTGGGCCGCTCCCTGCCCACCGGGGCCGGCCGGATCATCGACGAGGTGGTGCAGACCGACGCCGCGCTCAACCCCGGCAACAGCGGCGGGGCGCTCGCCGACACGGCCGGCCGGCTCGTCGGCGTCAACACCGCCGTCGCGGGCATCGGCCTGGGCCTGGCGGTGCCGGTCAACGCCACGACCCGCGCGATCATCGACACCCTGGTCCGCGACGGGCGGGTGCGGCGCGCCTGGCTCGGCATCGCCGGCACACAGGTGGTGCTGCCCGAACCCGTCGCGGAACGGGTCGGGTCCAAGACCGGCATGCGGGTGGCGGAGGTCATCGCGCGCTCGCCCGCCGACCTCGCGGGGATCCGCCGCGGCGACATCCTCGTGGCGATCGACGGCGCCACCGTCGTCACCACCACCGCCGTGCAGCGGCTCATGGTGGGCGACGCCATCGGCCGGCGCACCGAGGTGACCGTGTGGCGCAACGGCGCCCTCGTCGACGCGGTGGTGCTCCCGGAGGAGCTCGTCTCCGCGCCGTGAGGGCGCCGCCCGCTCACCCGGCCGCGTCCACCAGGAGCCGGGCCAGCTCCGCCGGCCGCGTGAACATGGGCCAGTGGCCCGAGTCGAGGTCGACCAGGTCGACGTGCTTGGCCCGCGCGAGCTCCGGCACGTCGCCCGAGTCGATCCACTCCTGGGCCTGGGCGGGCGAGAACTCGGGGCACACGACCACGACGGGCACACCGAACCGGCGCTCGTCGGTCAGGTGCACCACGCCCTTGGCGACGCCCTCGGGCACCGGCACGGCCCGGGCCGAGAAGGCGGCCCGGGCCTCGGCGTCCAGGTCGTCGGAGTCCGGTCCCGCGAACGGCTCCCAGCCCGGGAACGGCATCACGCCGTCCGTCACGGGGAACAGGTCGGCGTACGGCTTGCCGTCGTCCCACGGGAACCCGCCGATCAGCACGACGCCGGCCACGGCGTCCGGCCGCGCGTCCGCCGCCAGCCAGGCCAGGGTGCACGCCGCGGAGTGCCCCACGACCAGCGGCCTGCCCGACGCCGCGTCCACGGCCGCGAGCACCGTCGCGACCTGGTCGTCCAGCGTGGCGTCCGGGCGACCGTCGCCCTGGCCGGGCAGGACCACCGGCACCGGCCGGTGGCCGAGTGCCTCGATCTGCGGGACGACGTCGTCCCAGGCCGAACCGTCGAGCCAGAGGCCGCCGATGAGCAGGATGTCCATGATTCTCTCCCGTACCGATCGAGCTGAGATGAGGTGCGGCGCGATGCCGACCACACCAACGGTAGGACCGGTTCCGGACGATCTGCTTCCGGATCAAAAATCCTGCGCGACGCCGATGACTTTGCCGCGACGCTCCCGTCCATCCCCGTAGAAAATGCCCGCAGCGGGCCGCGCCACGCGGCCGACACGACAGGAGATCCACCCCATGCGCACCATCGTCGCCACGCACTTCGTCTCGCTCGACGGCAAGGTCGACCCCACCGGCGGGGACCCCGAGCTGCACGACACGGCGTGGACCTTCAAGACTGTCGAGATGGTCCCGGAGGCCTACGAGCTCAAGGGCCGCGAGCAGGAGGAGGCCGGCGCCCTGCTGCTCGGCCGCGCCAGCTACCAGATGTTCGCGCCCGTCTGGCCCGACATGGCCGAGTTCACGCGCTACAACGAGCTGCCCAAGTACGTCGTCTCCACGACCCTCACCGAGGCCGACCTGGCCGACAACTGGGGCGAGACCACCATCCTGCGCTCGCTGGACGACGTCGCCCGGCTCCGCGAGACCGACGGCGGCGAGATCCAGGTGCACGGCAGCGTGAGCCTGACCCGGGCGCTCGCGGACGCCGGCCTCGTCGACGCGTACCACCTGCTGGTCTTCCCGGTGCTCCTGGGCCAGGGCAAGCCCCTGTTCAGCGACACCGACAAGCCCGCCCAGCGCCTGAGGCTCACCGAGCACGAGGTGTACTCGAACGGCATCCAGAAGCAGGTCTTCGAGGTGCTGCGCTGACATAGCCTGCAGGGGTGCCGTCCGAGACCAGCCCCACCGCACGCGCCCTGCGCACCCTGGAGATCCTGCAGACGCGCCCGGGCACGACGGCGGACGAGCTCGGCGCGCGGCTCGGTGTCACCGAGCGGGCCGCGCGCCGCTACGTCGAGATCCTCCGCGAGGCCGGGATCCCCGTCACCTCGCTCCGGGGGCCGCACGGCGGCTACCGGCTGGGGCGGGGCACCCGGCTCCCGCCGGTCACGTTCACCCAGACCGAGGCGCTCGGCCTGGTCATGGCCGTGCTCGACAGCCATCCCGAGGCCGACGACCTCGTCAGCACCGCGCTCGGCAAGGTGATCCGGGCCCTGCCCGAGGACGTCGGCCGCCAGGCCGCCACCCTGCGCGAGCACGCCTCCGCGGCCCCGGACCGGTACGCGGCCCGCCCCGATACCGCCGTCACCAGCGAGCTCGTCGCGGCCGTCGCCGCCCGACGGCGCGTGCTGGTCACCTATCGCGGCGAGTCCGGCAGCGAGTGGGTCGCCCAGGTGGACCCCTGGGCCGTCGTCGTGCGCTACGGGCGCTGGTACCTGCTGTGCCACTCCCACCGCGCCGACGCCGTCCGCACCTACCGCGTGGACCGGGTCCTCGCCGTCGAGCACACCGGGACGGCGTTCACGCCGCCCGCCGATCTCGACCCCGTCGCCGCGCTGGAGCAGCACCTCGGCACTGGCTGGCAGTTCACCACGCGCGTCGTCTTCGCCGCCCCGCTCGCCGACGTTGCCCCGTGGATCGGCGCGCAGATGGGCCGGCTGGAGGCCGCGGGCGAGGACCGGTGCGTGCTGACGGGCACCACCCGCAACCCCGCGATGTACGCGCAGGAGTGGCTGGCGAGCGTGCCGTTCGCGTTCCGGGTGGAAGACGGCCCGGAGCTGCGGGAGGCGGTGGCGGCGCTGGCGGCGCGCCTGGCGGCGGCGGTGGCCGACGGGCTCTTGGCCGACGGTTCCTTGGCCGACGGTCCCAGGTGACTTCGGTCCGTTGCACTGAGACCGGTCCATCAACCGACCGGTCTCGACGCAGGCGACCGAAGTCGGATGGGTCCCGGTCGGCAGCTCAGCGACGACGCATGCCCGTGGTGAGCGCTTGCCGATGGACATGTATCTGCGAGTAGATTGCTGATTTCGTCACGAAGTGACGAATGAGAGGCTCTGTGTGCGTGTCACGTGTAGCCTCAGTTGCATGCTCATCCGGTTCGAGGTCACGAACTTCCGGTCCATCGCGGAACCGGTCGGCCTGTCCCTGGTCGCCATCGATCAGGATCGAGCGGCCACCCGGTCGGCCGAGAGGCTGGGCGAGAGCCTGCTGACCCGTGCGGCGGTCTACGGCCCGAACGCGTCCGGCAAGTCGAACCTCCTGGTGGCGCTCATCTGGCTGCGTGACGCGGTCACCGACTCGCTCCATGCCTGGGACGACCGGATCCCGGTGGATCCGTTCGCCTTCGGAGAGAGCGGCGACTCGCCGAGCGAGTTCGTGCTCGACCTGCTGGTCGACGGGGTGCGGTTCGAGTACGTCCTCGAGCTCGACGCCGAGCAGGTGCACTACGAGGCGCTCTACCACTACCCGGAGCGCCGGCGGCGCACCCTGTTCGAGCGCGAGGCGGGTGACCTGAACCTCCACCGGAGCCTCGGTTCGCCTGCCGGTGCCCGAGAGCTGCTGACCCCGACGTCGCTGGCCGTCACGATCCTGAACCGCCTTCGGGTCGAGCCGGTCCAGGGCTTCTTCGACGGCCTAGCGAGCTTCGAGGCGGCGGGTATGGAGAGGGTGGCGCGCCGGACCCTCGCGCCGGGCAGGTACCTGCGCGCGCTGTTCGACGATGCGATGCCGGGGCCCGATCCCCGGATGCCGGACGGTGAGCGAGCGCGGCAGCGGGAGCAGGCCAGGTCGCTGCTGCGCATGGCGGACCTCGGGATCCGTGACGTCACGGTGGTCGATGCCCGCAACCCGATGGTGGACCTCCGGTCGATGACCGAGGCGCTGCTGTACGGCCCGGAGCGGGCCGACCGCTCCGTCCAGCTCGTCCACGAGGACGGCGGGACAGGCCGGTCGCTCCCTTTCCACGAGGAGTCGGCGGGTACGCACGCCTGGTACTCGGCCATCGGCACGGTGCTGCCTGCCCTGCACAGCGGCTCGCCCGTCGTCTTCGACGAGCTCGACGCCAGCCTGCACCCGACGCTCGCGGCGCACCTGTTGCGGATCTTCGCCGACCCGGCGATCAACCCGAGGGGTGCGCAGCTGATCTTCAGCTCGCACGACACGAGCCTGCTGGCGCACCTCAACCGGGACGAGGTATGGCTCACCGAGAAGCGCAGGAACGGCTCCACCAGGCTCGGCGCCCTCTCCGACTTCGCGGGCGAGCGGGTCCGCTCATCGGTCAACCTCGAGAGCGCGTACCTGCACGGGAAGTTCGGCGCGCTGCCCGACGTCGACCAGGCCGGTTTCCTGCGGTCGCTCGGCCTGATCGGCTGAGGGGTGGGTAGGCAAGGAGGGCGCGGGCGTCGGGAGAGCAAGCCGCTCAAGCGGAGCGCCGGGACCCGCCGGATGAAGAAGACGGTCTGGGTGTTCACCGAGGGCCGGAAGACAGAGCCCGACTACGTCCGGGCGCTGAAGCAGCTCGATCACGTGCGGGAGAGCACGAGCATCGAGGTGGAGATCGCTCGCGATCACGTGGTGCCGTACCCGCTCGTGCAGAAGGCGCTTGCCAAGGCCGGTATCGACGACGTGGACGAGGTCTGGTGCCTCTTCGACGTCGAGTCACCGCAGGCGCATCCCCGGTTGCGCGAGGCGATCGGGCTCGC
This sequence comes from Promicromonospora sp. NPDC057488, assembly GCF_042802395.1. Classification (NCBI taxonomy): domain Bacteria; kingdom Bacillati; phylum Actinomycetota; class Actinomycetes; order Micrococcales; family Promicromonosporaceae; genus Promicromonospora; species Promicromonospora sp. NPDC057488. The sequence goes on along the minus strand of NZ_JBHVEG010000097.1, from coordinate 11,927 downwards.
GGAGCGTGGCGGCGTGCGCGTGGCGGTGTCGAACCCGTGCTTCGAGATCTGGCTGCTGCTGCACGACCGCGCGGTGAGCGGGCACCTGACGACGAACCAGGCCGAGAAGCATGCCCAGGACCTGCTCGGGGTGGACGGCAAGAGCATCGTCGACCCGTCCACCCTGATCGGACGCCGGGCGAGGGCCGGCGAGCGGGCCGCCCGCCTGCGGGCGGGGCACGAGTCGGCGGGAACGAGGTTTCCGGACGACAACCCGTCCACCACGGTGGACCTGTTCGTCGAGTCGGTGGAGCACACCGCCACGACGTCCGGCTGACGGCGCGGTCAGTCCCGCGCCCGCCGCTCCAGGTCGGCCAGGGCCGCGGGGAGGTCTGCCAGGGCGGCCAGCGCGAGGCCCTGGCACAGGTCCACCACGCCGTCGTACACCCGGGGGTCGTGCGCGTACGCGCGGGCGTGGTCGCGTACGTGGCCGGCCAGCAGCAGGGCGTCGCGGTGGTCGCCGAGCACGGACTGGATCCGGTGGCCTACCGAGCCCAGATCCTTGGTCCCCTTCCCGAGCAGCCCGACGGGCTCGCGCGTGACCGCGTCGCAGGTGTGCCGCAAGCGGCGTGCGGCCTTGCGCAGCTCGTGGGCGGCGTCCGGGTCGGCGAGCCGGGGCGCCGTCCGCAGGGTGCGGACCGCCTGGCGGTGCGCCGTCCGGCGGGCGGCCTTCTTGGCCGGCCGGCCCGCCCGGGCGCCGAGCCGGGGGAGCGTGGCCCACTCGGTCAGCAGCCGGTCCAGGTCGCGGCTGTGCTCCGACCGGGTCCAGCGCACCGCCTCGTCGTGCGCGTGCAGGTGGGCCGCCCGCAGCGGGTCGACCAGCGCGGAACGGGGTTGGTCGTCGAGGCCGGCGGCGTCGGCGGCCGCCGCGGCCTGCTGCGCCCGGACCTCCAGGTCCCGCGCCTGCCCCAGCACGTCGCCCCACTCCTTGAGCCGGGCCCTGAGCGCCGCGGCCGCGTCCCGGTCCAGGTAGCGGCGGAAGGCGGCGAGCACGTTGCGCAGCCGCCGCACCGAGGTGCGCAGCCGGTGCACGGCGTCGGGCTCGTCGGCCAGCGCCCGCGGCACGTCGTCCTGGATCTGGCGCACCAGGTCGCCGATGGCGAGGGTCAGCAGCTCGCCCGCGGTGTCGGGACGGTTCGTGGTGGCGATCCCGTCAGGCTACGCGCGTCAGGACAGCGGTGCCCGGACCACGTCGACGCCCAGCGCCTCGATCCGGCCGGTGTCGTCGTCGCCGAGCGCCGGGTCGCAGATCACCGTGTCCAGCTCGTCCAGCGACAGCACGCGGTACTTCGCGTAGCTGCCGAACTTGCCGCTGTCGGCGAGCAGCGCCGTGGTCGTGGCCGAGGCCATGGCGGCGCGCTTCGCCTCGATCTTGGCCTCCACGGGCGTGGTGACGCCGTGCCGCGCGTCCCACGAGCTGGAGGACAGGAACGCGATGTCCAGCGACAGCTCCGCGAGGGTCAGGGCCGCCAGGCGGCCGATCGTCGACTGGTTGTCGGGGTCCACCCGCCCGCCCACGCTGATCAGGTCCACGCTGGGGTGGTCGAGGAAGGCGAGCACCGTGCTCAGGTCGTTGGAGACCACGGTGAGCCCGGTGCGCCGCTCCAGGAACGGCCGCATGGCCTGCACCGTGGTGCCGGCGTCCAGGTAGACGGTCATGGAGTCGGTGACCAGCTCGGCCGCCGCGCGGGCGATGGCGGTCTTCTCGGCCAGCCCCGTCACGGCCTTCTCGGCGCGCCGCGGCTCGTTCAGCAGCCGGGTCACGAGCGTGGCGCCGCCCTGCGTGGCCTTGACGCGGCCCTGCTCGGCGAGCACCGCCACGTCCCGCCGCGCGGTCATCTGGCTGATGCCCAGAAGGTCGGTGATCTGCCGGTAGCTGAGTACCTGCTCGGTGCGCAGGTGCCGCAGGATCTGCTGCCTGCGCTGCTCCGGGATCAGGGCAGTCGTCTTCGCCATCGTTGCCTCCTGCGCGTCAGTCTAGAGGGCCGGGGTCCACGGGCTGGACCACCGCTGCGCCAGCTCACGGATGTGTTCCGGCGCCAGCTCCCGGCGCCGCGAGCCCGCCGTGAGCAGGGCGATCCGGCACGCCTCCTCCAGCTCGGTGGCGCGGTCCACGGCCTCGTCCAGGTCCGCGCCCGCGACGACGGCGCCGTGGCTCGCCAGCAGCGCCGCGCGCAGCGGCCACGGCGCGGCGAGCAGGTCGTCGCCCAGGGCCGGGTCGCCCGGGTGGCGGTAGGGGAGCAGCGGCGTCTGCCCCACCCGCATCACGAAGTACGGCGTCAGCGGCGGCACCGCGTTGTGCGCGGCCCACGGCTCCAGGCAGGCCAGCGCGACGGCGTGCGGCGAGTGCACGTGCACCACCGCGCGGTAGCCGTTCTCCCGCTGGTAGAACGCCGTGTGCAGGGGCGTCTCCTTGGACGAGCGGGCACCGCCCAGGTGCGTACCGTCGAGCGACACCTCGGCGATGCCGTCGGGCGTGAGCCGGCCGAGCTGGGTGCCGGTGCCGCTGATCAGCACGCGGTCGCCGTCGCGCACGCTCACGTTGCCGCTGCTGCCCGGGCTCAGGCCCGCCTCGACGAGCTGGCGGCCGGCCGCGATCAGCGCCGTCACGGGGTCGGTCGTGGGGTCGGCCTGGACGCTCATGCCAGCACCTCCCAGGCCCCGGTGAACAGATCCTCGCCGCCGAAGTTGCCGCTCTTCAGCGCCAGGGCCACGGTCCGGTCGGGGTCGTCGTCCACCGCGCCCACGGACCAGCAGACGCCGGGGGCCAGCTCCGGCCCGATGTGCAGGGCCCGCACGCCGAGGGCGCGCACCACCGAGCCGCTGCTCTCGCCGCCCGCGACGATCAGGGCGCTCACCTGCCCGCGCTCCACCAGCCGCCGGGCCACGCCCGCCAGCACCCGCTCGACCACGGGCGCCACCTCGACGCCGTCCAGGAGCGAGCGGACGTCGGAGCGTTCCCGCGCCGCGCACACCACGGGGTGGCTCTGCGGCTCCTGCCGCTCCACCCAGTCGGCGAGCTCCGCGACCGTGCCCTCCTCGTCGGCGACCGCGGCGGCGACGTCGACCAGCCGGACCGGCTGGGTGCGCGCGGCGTGCGCGATCTGCGCGAGCGTCGTGGCGGACACGCTGCCGCACAGCACCGCGCCGCGCCCGCTCGCGGGCGGTGACCACAGGGCGTCGGGCAGGTGCGGTCCCGGGATGCCCAGCGCGAGGCCGGAACCGCCCGAGACCAGGACGTCGTCGGCCGTCGCGGCGCCGATCGCCACCAGGTCCGCGTCCGTGGTCGCGTCGACCACGGCGTACCGGGCCTCCGACGCGTCCAGCGCCGCGCGGACGGCGTCCGCGCCGTCGCGCACGACGGGCAGGGGCACCTCGGCGACGTCGTACGCCGTCTGCGGGCGGAGCAGGTCGGCGACCCGCGAGCGGGTCATGGGGGTCAGGGGGTGGTGCCGCATCGAGGAGTGCTCCAGCAGCTCGCGGCCCACATACAGGTGCCCGTTGTAGACGGTGCGCCCGTTGGCGGGCAGCGAGGGGACGACGACGGCGCGGCGCGCGCCCACGGCGTCGGACACGGCGTCGAGCACCGGGCCGATGTTGCCCTCGTCGGTCGAGTCGAACGTGGAGCAGTACTTGACGTAGAACCGGTCCGCGCCCCAGGAGCGCAGGCGGTCCAGCGCGTCGAGCGAGGCGGCGACGGCCTCGGCGCGCGGTGCGGTGCGCGTCTTGAGCGCGACCACCACGGCGTCGACCTCCCGGAGCTGCTCGGGGGAGAGCGCGCCGTTCTCGATCACCACGGAGACGCGATGGCCCGCGGTGCGCAGCATGGTGGCGAGGTCGGTGGCGCCGGTGAAGTCGTCGGCGATGGATCCCAGCATGATCAGATCCTCTCACATGCTGTGACTATTTGATGCGAAGTTGGAAGATAGTAGAAAGCTGTGGCACAGTGGCGGCCAGCCCGCTCGAACGCCGAGCCGGCGCACGACGATCGGAACAACGGTGATCCTCAATCACGTCTCTCGGACGCGAGGTCCCCTCCGTGTCGCCCTGACCGGGGCGAACGGCGGCTACGGACGTACGTTTCTGGCCCAGCTCGCGCTGACGCCCGAGATCCGCCCCGCGGTGCTGGTGGACCCGGACGTCGCGGGCGTGCGGCGCATGCTCGACGAGCTGGGCGTCCCGGCGGACCGGGTGGCCGAGTCGGCCGACCCCGCGACCACCGCACGCCTGGTCGAGCAGGACCACATCGCGCTCGTGGCCTCGGCCGACGCCCTGGACTGGGCGGGCATCGACGTGCTCGTCGAGGCCTGCGGCCGCGTCCCGGCCGGCTTCGGCTACGCCGCCGCGGCCCTGGACCACGGCACGCACGTGGTCATGGTGAGCAAGGAGGTCGACACCGTGGTGGGCGTCGAGCTCGGCGCCCGCGCCGCGGCCAAGGGCCTCAGCTACCTGCCCGGTGACGGCGACCAGCCCGCCAACCTGCTGCGGCTGGTCGACTGGGTCAGCGCCGTGGGCCTCGACATCGTGGCCATCGGCAAGTCCGGCGAGTACGACCTGGAGCTCGACCCCGCCACCGGCCGCGTCACGCAGGCCGGGGCCACGGTCGAGGCACCCGCCCTGCTCGACCTCCTCGAGCTTGGTGACGACGTCGCGGGCACGCTGGCCCGCCGCGCCGACGCCGTGCGCGGCCTCAAGCGCGCCGCCGCCGCCGACTCGTGCGAGATGGCCGTGGTCGCCACCCGCACCGGCGCCTCCGCCGACGTCGAGGCCATGCACTACCCGGTGGCCCGCATCGCCGAGCTCGCCGACATCTACTCCGCCCGCGCGGACGGCGGCATCCTCGAGCACGACGGCGTCGTCGACGTGTTCTCGGCCCTGCGCCTGCCGGGCGAGGCCAGCTTCGCGGGCGGCGTCTTCGCCGTCGTGCGTACGGGCGACCCGGCCACGTGGGAGCTGCTGCGCGGCAAGGGCCACGTGATCAGCAAGGACGGCAGGTACGCCTGCATCTACTGGCCGTACCACTACATGGGCGTGGAGACGCCGCTGACCGTGCACGCCGCCGTCGACCGGGTGCCGGCCCTGCCGGCCCGGCCGACCATGCTGCTGGCCGCCCGGGCCACCGAGGACCTCGCGGTCGGCGCGGTGCTCAAGGTCGAGGGCCACCACCACGAGATCGCCGGGGTGGCCCCGGTCATGCTCGACCCGGCCGAGAGCGTCTCGCCCTACTACCTCCTCGACGGCGCGCGGCTGAGCCGCCCCGTCGCCGCAGGAGCCCTCATCGGGCTCGACGACGTCGAGGGCGTCGACGAGCCGGCGCTGGACGCCTACCTCGCGGGCGCCGCCCGCACCACCGAGACGAACGGAGACAACCGATGACCGCCGAGATCATCGCCCTGATCGGGCTCGCGCTGGTCTTCGGGATCTCCGCGCTCCGCAACGTCCACATGGGGGCGCTCGCGCTGGTCGCCGCCTTCATCGTGGGCATCGGCGTCGTCGGCGAGGGCCTGGACGACGTGCTCGGCGGGTTCCCCGTCGACGCCCTGATCATCCTGGTGGGCATCACCTACCTGTTCGGCATCGCCCGCGAGACCGGCACCATCGACTGGCTCGTGGACCGCTCGCTCGGGCTGATCGGCGACCGCGTCGCCCTGCTGCCCTGGGGCCTGTGGCTCATCGCCACCGGCGTGGCCTGCCTCGGCACCTCGCACGCGGCGTTCGCCGTGGTGCCGATCGCCATGAGCCTGGCCGCGACCCACCGCATCAGCTCCACCATGATGGGCATCGCGATGAGCTCCGCGATCGTCGGTGGCGCGCTCGCGCCCACCAGCATCGTCGGCATCACCGTGCAGACCGTCGCCTCCAGCGCGGACATCCCGTACAACGCGGCCCTGATGTTCGGCCTCTCGGTCGGCGTCAACGGCCTGGTCGTGCTCGCGGCGTTCTTCATGTTCGGCGGGCGCGAGCTCATCCAGCGCACGCGCCAGGCCCGCAACAACGGGCCCGACGGCGCCGTGGGCGGGTCGGGCGGTCCGGCCGGCGGTTCCGGCGGGGTTGCGACCCTGGAGCGCACCGAGGTGAAGGCGCCCACCAGGATCACGGCGATGCAGGTGGCGGTGATCGTCTCGATCCTCACGCTCATCGGCGGGTTCTTCCTGCTCACGACCCTCGACGTGGACATCAACCTCGGCGTCGTGGCCCTCACCATCGCGGTGATCCTCGCCCTCGTGGACCCCGGCGTCGGACGCCGCGGCATCGCGCGGATCGACTGGGGCACCATCCTGCTGCTCGGCGGCATCATCACCTACGTCGAGGTGCTGACCCGCCTCGGCGCCATCGAGCAGCTCGGCGAGGCCGCCCGCTCGGTCAGCGTGCCGATCGTGGCCGCGCTGGTGATCTGCATCGTGGCCGGCCTGGTCTCGGCGTTCGCCTCGACCATCGGCATCATCGGTGCGCTCATCCCGCTGGCCGTGCCGCTGCTCGTGCCCGGCGGCGGCCTGGAGACGACGGGGTTCATCTACGCCCTGGCCATCTCCGCGTCGCTGGTCGACTGCGCGCCGTTCGGCACCACCGGCGCCACGATCGTGGCCTCGACGGTGGAGCACGACCGGCCGCGCGTGAACCGGGACCTCACCATCTGGGGCCTGTCCATGGTCGTCATCGGCCCGGTGGTGACCCTGCTGACGATGGTCGTGCCGTTCCTCTGGTTCTGACCCCGGCTCTGCCCTGCTCGAACTGCTAGGGCAGGATCGAGTCCACGTAGCCGCCGTCCACCCGGACGGCGGCTCCCGTGGTCGCCGATGCGAGCGGCGAGCTCAGGTACGCCACCAGGTTCGCGATCTCCTCGGGCTCGATGAGCCGCTGGAGCAGCGACTGCGGCCGGTGCACCCGCATGAACTCCCGCTGCGCCTCGTCCCAGGGCAGGCCCGGGTCCACCAGCTCGTAGACGAACTTCTCCACGCCTCCCGTGTGGGTGGGGCCGGCGATGACGGAGTTGACCGTCACGCCGGTCCCCGCCGCCTCCTTGGCGAACCCGCGCGAGACGCCCAGCAGCGCCGTCTTGGACACGCCGTAGTGGATCATCTCGGCGGGGATCACGATCGCCGAGTCGCTGGCGATGTTCAGCACCCGCCCCCAGCCCCGCGCCGTCATGCCCGGCAGGGTGGCGCGGATCAGGCGCACGGCCGCGAGCACGTTCACCTCGAAGTACCGGCGCCACTGCTCGTCGTCGATCTCCAGCGCCGGCACCGCGCCGAAGACGCCCAGGTTGTTGACCAGCACGTCGACGTCGCCCACCGCCGCGAGCACCTCCGCCGCACCCGCTGCCTCGCCGACGTCGCCCGTCGCGGGCACCAGGTCGCGGTCCGGCGCCTCCGCGCGCAGCTCCTCGATCGTGGCCGCGACGCCCTCGGCGCGCCGCCCGTTGATCGCGACGCGGGCGCCCGCGTCGGCGAGCGTCGCCGCGATCGCCCGCCCGATGCCCTGGGTGGAGCCGGTCACGAGCGCGGTCCGGCCGGTCAGATCGATCTGCATGCTTCCCCCTGCTGTCTGGCGGCGCTCCCGGTGGTCAGGCAAGCACCTGGAGCATGTGCCGGGTGGGCTGAAATTCGTTCGTCGTGGCCATGGCTAGTTCACCCAGACTGAACTATTCGGCACAGCGCGCAAACGCGACCCCCAGCCGAACGAAATTCGGCCCACCCGGCACCCGCTGTCGGGGTGTCGTGCACCTGGCGGGTCATTCGTCGGCGCGGGACCAGCGGTCCCAGAGCCAGAGCAGGAAAACCAGCAGCAGGAACGCGGGGATGCCCGCGATACCGAGCCGCGTGAACCAGTCCGTCAGCTCCGCGCCGACGCCGGGGTCGGCGCCGTCCGCGCTGGTGGTGCCGTCGGAACCGGCGTTGCGGTCCGTGCTGCTGTCGGCGTCGTTGCCGTTGCCGCTGCCGCTGCGGTCTTCGGTGCCGCCGTCGTTGTCGCTGCCGCCGGCGTTGTCCTCGGCGCCGTCGGCGCCGTCGGCGCCGTCGGCGCTCTCGGCGTCTCCCGTCGTGCGATCGGCGGCCGCGCCGTCCGACGAACCGTCGCCTGCCGAGGTGTCGGAGCCTTCGCCGGACGTGTCGCCTGGCGTACCGAGGCTGTCGAGCCACGTCGACACGCTGTCGGCGATGTCGCGGGCCGAGTCCTCGACGGCGTTCGAGTCGTCGCCGCCTGAACCGCTGCCGCCGGAGCCGTCGCCGCCTGAGCCGCCGGACCCGCCCTCGGCACCGTCTCCCACCTCGCTCTCGGCGCCACCGCCCGCCCCGCCCTCGGCAGCCTCGCCCTCGGCAGCATCGCCCTCGGCAGCATCGTCTGCGCCACGAGCGACACCGTCATCCGTGTCGCCCTCATCGGCTCCGCCGGGTCCTTCGCCCGCGCCGCCACCGCCCGCACCACCCCCGGCTCCCGGGTCGACGACCGACTCCGCGGCCGGCGGGTCGGCCGGCTGGTTGGCGACCAGGGCCGCCGCACCGCCGCCGATCGCGAGCGCGGCGAGGATCCCCGCCACGATCGCGGCCTCCTTCTTGCCGAACGACGGCTTGGGCGCGCCGGCTGCCCCGGCCGCACCTGCCCCGGCACCTGCCCCGGCGGCACCGGCGACGGCCGCGCCCAGGGCACCCGTCGCCATGGCGCCCGCCACGAGGTGCTGGCCCAGGTCGCGCAGCATCCAGGAGACCTCGCGCACGTCGGTGAACGCCCGCGTGCACTCCGCGCAGCCGTCCATGTGCTCCTCGACCCGGCCCCGGCGGCGGGGGAGGAGCCGGTCCTTGAGGTAGTCGTGCATCGCGGCGCGCGTGGCGCGGCACTCGGGCTCGTTGACCTCCTGGGCGTGCGCGGCGGCGAACGCCCCGGCGAGGCGCTCCTCGGCCCGCCGCAGCCGCATGGTCACCGCGTGCGGGCGCACGCCGAGGTCGCCCGCGATGTCGGCCACGGCCATGTCGCGGACGTGCCGGTCCAGCAGGATCTTGCGGTCGTCGTCCGCCAGGTCCGACAGGGCCGAGCGGAGCATCGAGACGTCCGCCTGCCGCTCGGCGTCCAGCTCGGCCCCGGCCACCGGCGGCGTCAGGGCGGCGAGCGTGTCGTCCTCGACCGGGCGGGCTCGCCCGGCCTCGCGCGTCATCGAGATGGCCTCGTTGACCGCGGCCCGCCGCCAGTACGGGGCGGGGTCCTCGATGGTGCCGCCGGTGGAGACGATGCGGACCATCTTCTCCAGCGCGCGGCTGGTGGCCTCCTCGGGATCGACGCCGGGAACGCGCGCCGCGACCGAGCGCACGACGTTGGGCCGGTGCAGCACCCAGTCGTCGATCTGCAGCGCGCGTGCGGCGGTCATACCGGCCCATCCCCTCCCGTTCAGGGAACATTCCACCGAGGTCGGGCACGACCCGCGCGACGAACCGCAGATTGTGCGTCAACGCACGATCGGCTTGACGACGGACCTGCGGGCGCCTACTTTGAGTGAAACTTCACGTAAATCTGGAGGGTGTCATGTCGGACCAAGGGCTCGAGAAGCTGATGCGCGCCAACCTGCTGGAGGTCTTCGGCGAGCGCGACGCCGATCGCCGGGCGGAGGCGATCCGCCGGACGTACACGCAGGACGTGGTCTTCGCCGACGCGGAGGGCCAGGTCGAGGGGCACGAGGCGCTCCACGCGAAGGCCCAGGGGATCCTGGACGGGGCGCCGGGGTTCGTGTTCCGGCCGGACGGGGACTTCTACCAGGTGCAGGACCTGGGCTACCTGGCGTGGGCGCTCGGGCAGGAGGGCGCGCCGCCGGTGGTCCGCGGCACGGACATGGGCTTCGTCCGCGACGGGCGCCTCGCGAAGGTCTACACCGTCCTGTTCCGCTGAACCGCATGGGCCGGTACGACGTCCCTCCCGAGTCGCCCTTCGCGCTCCTCGACGACGACCAGGTGCGCGCCTGGTACGCCTACATGAAGGTGCACCTGCGCCTGCGGTACGAGATGAACCACCAGCTCCAGGCCGACGCCGACGTCTCGCTGGCGGACTACGACGTCCTGGTCGCGCTCACTAGCGACCAGGACGGCAGGATGACGGTCTCTGACCTGGCCACGCGCATCGGCGCCGAACGGAGCCGGGTGTCCCACCAGGTGCTGCGCATGGCCGGCCGGGACCTGGTCGAGGTCACCCCGAACGTGCGGGACCGCCGGGCCAAGGACGTCACCCTCACCGCAGAGGGCCGCGCCCTGCTCGGGCGGGCCTCACCGGGGCACATCGCGTTCGTGCGCTCCGTCTTCCTCGACGCGCTGTCGGACGCGCAGGCCCGGCAGCTCGCGAGCGCGTTCGAGGGCATCTACGACCGCCTGATCGAGCACGGGACGCTCCCGCGCCCCGCAGATCACCCCTGAGCGACGTCACCCCTGGGCGACCGCGCGCACCCCGCGCACCGCCCACCACCCCGCGACGTACAGCAGCAGCCCGGCGATCAGGGCCGCCCCGGCCCCGGTCGCGACGTCGGACAGCACTCCCTCGACCACGTCCCGGGCCGTGAGGCCGGCGCCGTCGGACGACGACGAGCCGACCGACCACCACCGCACCGTGCCGAGCACGGCACCGAGCCCCGCGACGCCGGCGACCGCCCACAGCCCGCGGCGCGTCGTCCGCCGGGCAGCGGCGTCCCGCCCGCCCCACCGGGGCATTCGGTCCCGGCGCCCCCACAGGTAGATCCCGATGATCACCAGCCCGGCCACGGTGCTCACGTGCTGCAGCAGCCGGGCCCACGTGAGATCGCCGAACGCCGTGGCGCTCAGCAGGGGCACGTGCGTCACGACGTACCCGTCGCCGTGCGTGAACGAGTCCCACACCAGGTGCGTGGCGATCCCGATCGCCAGCGAGAGCAGCACCCACCCCGAGCGTCTGAGCAGCGCACCCGCCGTCGTCGGCCCGGGCTCGCCGCGCCCGTCCGCACCCGGCCGGGCGACGGCGGGCAGCAGCCCCGCGACCGGCTGCCGCGCCGCCAGGAGGAACCCGAACAGCGCGAGCGCGTACGGCAGGCTCACGGTCAGCGCCCCGGCCAGGGTGTGCGACGTCGTCGCGTTCATGAACGGCTCGTACCAGGACTGGGCGCTCACCGGGACGGGCGTGCTGCGGGCGAAGTACGGCAGGTCCGGGGCGACGGCCCCGGCCACCAGGGCGGCGGCGCTGAACGGGCGCCGGACGAAGGGCAGCACCGCGGCAGGGTGCGAGAGCGTGAACGGCATGCGGGTCCTTCACGGGCAGAGCGGCGGCCGCCCCCGGGAGACGGGAGCGGCCGCCGGCGGAGCGGTTCGGGTTCAGCGCCGCCGCAGCACCAGGCCGCGCACGTACGACGCCTGACCCGCGTGCTGCAGGTCGTCGTTGACGATACTGACCAGCCGCACGCCGAGCGTCACCGGCGGGTCCCACCGCGTGTCGACCACGCGGTCCAGGTCGTCGTCGGACAGCCGGTTCAGGTAGCGCACCGTCTGGTCGTGCACGGCGTCGTGGTAGCCCGTGAGCAGGTCACCGGACGAGACGCGGACGGCGGCCACCTGGTCGGCGTCGTGCCGGTAGCCGGTCTCCTCGGCCGGGAAGGGCAGGCCGAACCGGCGGTCCCAGGCGTCGTCGGACCAGATCTGGCTGGTGCCCGCGGCGTCCGCGACGTGGTCGTCCTGGACCCGGGTCAGGTGCCAGACGAGCCAGGCGACCGAGTTGGACCCGTCGTCGGGCCGGAAGGCGAGCTCGTCGGGGTCCAGGCCCCGGACCGCGCCGTGCACCGTGTCCCGGATCCGGCCGAACGCGTCGACCAGCAGATCGGTACCCCGCATCGTTCCCCCTCGAACCTCGACGTCGCGTGCGGTGCCACGATGCCACAGCACCGCACGCGA
>NZ_JBHVEG010000096.1:0-24587 GCF_042802395.1 Promicromonospora sp. NPDC057488 | reverse complement strand
GCTCGAGCTGCCGACCACCTGACCTTCTACCGACCATCCGCCATATTGCCGACCACGCGTTCGGCGAGATCGCCGACGCGCCGGTCAGCCCCAGCGCGCCGGACGACCCGCCGGTCAGCCCCAGTGCGGCGGGACGTCGCGGCGGAGCTGGTCGTCGTTCGAGCCGTGGCCGGCCTCGGCGGCCCCGCCGTCGGCCCCCTCGCTCCAGCCCGCCGGGCGCTCGTCCGCGCTGACGCCGAGCACCACCTCACGCTCGGTCCCACGCCGCACGGCGCGCCGCGGACCCCGCCGCCGGGGCGTGGCGCCGACCGGTGCGGACTCGGCCGGTCGGTTCTCGGGCTCGCTCACGACACCATTGTCGCCCCACCGCCCGCTCAGTCGTCCAGGACCTGCGGCACCACCAGCTCAGCCGCCGGCGCCACACCCCCGGCCAGCCCGACCCGGGCGTCCCGCACGGACAGCACCACGCGGCGCACGCGCTCGGCCTCGGCGTCCGGATCCAGGAACGCGGCCGCCGACCAGACCTGCGCCACCACCCAGCCCAGGCGCTCCAGCTGCTCGGCGAGCTGCCGGTCCCGCACCCGGATCGAGGGCTCGGCCACGTACGCGGCGTCGTCGGTCAGCACGGCCACCAGCAGCTCGCCCGGCAGGTCGGGGTGTCCCACAGCGAGCGGGATGCGGTCGCCGCCGGGCAGGCCGTAGTCGGTCTCGACCACGAGGCCGGACCGCCACAGCCGCTCCCCCAGGTCCACGACCAGCCGGTCGACCGACCGCGCGACGTCCACGCCGTTGCCGATCTCGACCTGGTCCGCGAGACCCGAGCGCTCCTGCGCGAAGGACAGCACCCGCGCCAGCATCTGCGGCCCGGGGCCGCGCAGCCGCTCGGGGTCCAGGTCGGAGGCCGGGAAGCACGACACGACGTGCAGCCGCTTGCGCGCCGCCCCGAGCGAGCCGAGCAGCATCGCGTCGCCGCCGCCGTCGCCCAGCACGCCGAACCGGTGCAGCACGCGACCGTGCGGCGTCCGCCCGAAGCCCAGGGTGAGCACGATCGTGTCCCGCGCCAGGCCGGCCACGCCGGTCACGTCGGCGACCACCACGGGCTCGGGCCGCGAGCCCGCGAAGAACGGCGCCAGCGCCGGGTTGGCCCGCACCTCGGCGAGCAGCCGCTCGCGGATGCGGTCCGCGTGGGCGGCCGTCACGGTGACGATGCCGAAGGTCTCCTCGGGCCGGGTCATCGCGTGCTCGATCGCCAGGTCGACCACGCGCTCCACCTCGGCGCTCGTCGACTCGACGGTGCCGGAGACGGGGTCGGGCATGCCGGTGCCGTCCACGAGCGAGAAGTGCACCAGCGCCTCGGTCCGCGGCAGCGGCGCGGGCCGCATGATGCCCTCGTACCCGTGCTCGGCCAGCAGGCCCGTGAGCCGCGGGTCGCGCCGCGCGGGCTCCGGCTGGAGCGTCACGCGCGGCAGCAGCCGCGCGAGGTCCCGCACCGCGGTGCCCGACGCCGACCGCGGGTCACCGACCACGACGATCTGCCGACCGCGCGCCAGGGCGGGCACGACCACCTCGACCGGCACGTGCTGCACGGCGTCGAGGATCACCAGGTCGGCGCTCTTCTCGGCGGGCAGCAGGTGCGGCACCATCGTCGGCGTCGACACCCACGTGGGGCGCAGCCGGCGCACGGTCGAGCCGTGCTCCTTGACCAGGTCGCGCATCGAGCTCAGGCCGCCGCCGACCAGCGTCGCGTAGAGCGCCTCGGCGTCCTCCCGCTCGTCGCGCATCGCCGCGCCGAGGTGCGCGCGCACCGCGGCCCGGACGGGCGCGGACAGTGAGTCCACGTGCCGGCGGTCGAGCTCGCGGAACCGGCTCGCGAGCGCGTCCAGCCCGGCGCCGTCCTGCCCGGCGAGGTCCGGCTCGAGGGCCAGGATCTGCTCGAACACCGACGACCACCACGACAGCTCGAGCTCCGGGCCCACGAGGTCCGCCTCGACGCGGCGCTCCCCCAGGTCGTCGACCAGCTCGTCGAGCCCCGTGGTGCGCAGGCGCCGCAGCAGCGCCGTCCGCTCGGGGAGCGGCGCCAGCGCGTCCTGCGTCTCGGACAGCGCGGCGAGGCGCTGGACCAGGGCGAACAGGTCGAGGTCGAGCAGCTCGCCGCCCGCCTGCGACGAGCGCAGCACGGGTTCGAGCGCTTCGAGGTCGATGCGCACCGCCTCGTAGGTCTCCTCCACGCCGGCGAGCCCCTCGGGGAGCGTGGGCCAGCCGCCGCGTGGGCACTGCGCCTGCCACACCTCGCGCTGCCGCTGCACCTCGACGAGCGCCGCGTGCATGTCCGGGACCCGCACACCGGGGCGCACCATCTCGCGTGCGCGCCGCTTGAGCCGACGCCGTTCCAGCCAGCCCATCTCGGCGCCCTGGTCGGCCCGCTGCTTGCGCGACGCGGTGGCCTGCACCATGTCGGCCGCGGTGCGCTCGAAGACCATCGGCTGGAACACGTCGAGCGTGCCCCGCATGCCGCCGAGCATCCTGAGCTGCTCGCCCCACTGCCGCGCCGTCGATGCCTCGACCAGGCCCGTCACCTTCGAGACGTACTCGATCTGCTTGCGCAGCTCCGGCAGCGTGTGCTCGCCCAGGCGGGTGACGCGCGCGAGGGTGGAGCGGGCGTCGTCGTCCGTGAGGATGTGCGCGCCGAACCACGGGCTCGACGAGGACTTGAGCGTGAACGCCCCCAGCTCGGCCGCCCGCTCCAGGTCGGCCGCGAGCTCGGCCCGGCGCTCCGTGCCGAGGGCCAGCACCGACTCCGGGTCGAGCCGCACGCGCGTCGCGGGCGCCGGCCGCTCGGAAGTGAGCCGCGCCAGCGCCTGCAGGGCGTCGTACGCCGAGACCCGCCACGGCTCGCGCACCCGGTGCAGCGCCTCGATGTACCCGGCGAGCTGCGCCCGCGACCCGATCAGCGCGTCCCGCACGCGCGCCACCTCGTCGGCGTCGATGCGCTCCTGCGCGGGCGCCATCGCCTCCAGCAGGCGCCGCGACGTCGAGGTGCGCCAGGTCGGCACCGGCGCGATGTCGAGCAGCAGCCCGCCCAGGCCCAGCGCGTCGAGGCGCGCGGCCAGCGCGTCCGCGGCCCGGCGGTGACCCGGTACGTACAGGACCGAGCGCCCGCTCGCGTTCGCCTCGGCGACGACGGCGGACAGCGTGCCCGCGACGTCCGACCCGACCGGCGCGTCCACGAACAGGTGGCTGCCCGTCGCGAGGGCGTCGACCACGTGCCGCTGGTGCGGGTCGAGGTCGCCGACGCCGCGCTCGTGCGCCGGGTCGGCGTCGCCCACGCGCGTCTCGGGCAGCTCCATCTTGCCCAGTTTGGTCACCGACGCGTCGACGCCGCCGAGCGCCGCGACGACCTCGTGGTCCCGCAGGTCCGACCCGAGCTCGTCGAGGTCGTCCACGAGCACCTGGCCGGGGTGCACGAACGTGCCCACCAGCATCCGCCGGTCCAGCCGGAACTCCCCCAGCACCGCGGAGCCGAGGCTCGCGACCCGGTCCAGCACGTCCGTCGGGTTGAAGCCTGCGAGGGTGAACGTCGCCTTGGCCAGCGCGTTCGGGTCGAGCAGGGCGCCGTGCGCGCGCAGCGTGCGCGCCACCACCGGGTTGATCTCGGCGGTGGGATCGAGCGTGATGTCGTAGTCGCCCTCACCGTCGCTGCGCGGCGTCAGCATGACCGGCCGCAGCAGCACGGGCGCGCGCACCACGCGTGGCTCCTGGTCGTCGTCGTCGGACGCCGGGGCGGCGCCGTTCGCGGGCATCGCCAGCGTCACGATCGGCACGGACCCGGTCAGCGCGGGCGCGTCGGCGGGGCTGTCGGCGGAGTCGCCGCTCGGCTCGGCGGCGGACGCCGAGGACCCCGACGAGAACGCCGGTCCCAGCACCCGCGTGATCGCCTCCATGTCGTTGGCGCCGCCGTTCGCGCCGCCGGGAGCGGGGCGCTCGGTCCAGGTCGCCACCCCGATCGCGAGGTACGTGGGCGAGACCCCGTAGCGCTGCGCGTGCTCCGCGGAGCGCGCGGCCACGGCCCGTGCCCGACGGCGGGCGGTCGGCAGCGCGCCGGCCTCGCGGATCAGGCTGGACAGGCGGGTGGGCCGGCCCGCGAAGAGCTGGGCGACCCCTGACGGGTGCGCGGCCGACAGGTCGATAACTGCCTCACCGAGCAGTCCGACGTCGGCCAGGGAGGACCCTCCCGCGAGGCGGACGAGCCCGGCGCGCCACTGCGCGACCGACTCGGCCATGGGGTCCCGGGCGGTGTCCGGCGTGGACCCCTGGGCCTCCGACGCGGCAAGCTCGGCGGCTTGGTCCACGTTCTCGTCCTTCAGCGCGGCCGAGAGCTCCTCGGACAGGTCGACCGAGATCTCGGGAGCGGCTGCGGTCTGGCGGCGTGCAGCGTTCACCCCAGCAAACTAACCGCGCGGTGTCCGCAAGGTCCGGACGCCACGCCGCGCGACACACCGCACCCCGCACGGCCCCCGGCGCGACGGACCCGGAAGTCACCCGGGTGACTTGTGCCCGGGACGGGCTCCGCGGGGGTGAATCCGGGCCGACGGCGGGTTGGTCGGGGACAACCGGCGGAGCCGCGCGGGACACCCGGCGCGGTGGCCCAGGACATGCAAAAGCCCCTCCGGCAGGGGGTCCGAAGGGGCTTAGCAGGTGGACCGAGGTCCACCGGGGTAATGACGGTGCGCACCGCGCAGGGGGCGGGCGATGCGCACCGTCTTGTGAGAGTGTGCACCTGTTCCTGGCGGACGTCAACACCGACTAGGACGATCGTCCAGGTTGCGGCAAACACGTCTCAAAGCCGTTGTCGAGGTGCAAGTTTTCGCCTCGCGTGGGGCCCCGAAAAGGGCGACATCTCGCCCTTCCGGAGCACCGTACGCGGACCCGGAAAAAAGCCTGGACGGCGACTCCTAGACTCGAACGTTTGTGAGCGCACTCGTCGAGGCAGTCTTCCCCCGCCGGCTCGGCCGGTCGTTCCGCTGGCTCGTCTCGTCGTCGTGGACGAGCAACGTCGGGGACGGCATCGCACTGGCCGCGGGACCCCTGCTGGTCGCCTCGCAGACCGACAGCGCGTTCCTCGTCGCCCTCGCCGCGATGCTGCAGCGACTGCCCTGGCTCCTGTTCGGCCTCTGGGCCGGCGCGCTGGCCGACCGCCTCGACCGGCGCCTCGTCGTCATCGTCGCCAACGCGATCCGCGCACTCGTGATCGCGGTCCTGTGCGTCTTCATCGGGACGGGCACGGTGAGCATCGCCATGGTGCTCGCCGCGATGTTCCTCTATGGCACCGCGGAGGTCTTCGCGGACACCACCCAGCAGACCCTCCTGCCCACCCTCGTGGCCCCCGCCGACCTCGGCGCGGGCAACCAGCGCATGCAGGCCGGGTTCCTCGCCGCGAACCAGCTCGTGGGGCCGCCGGTCGGTGCGTTCCTCTTCGCCGTCGGCATGGTCTGGCCGTTCGCGATCCAGGTGGTCTGCGCGGCGCTGGCGATCGTGCTCGTCTCGCGCATCACGGCCCCGGCCGGCGCGTCGTTCACCACCGTGCGCGACGGCGACTCCCACGTCCGCAAGGACATCGCCGAGGGACTGCGCTGGGTGTGGCACCACCCGCCCGTGCGCACGCTGTGCGTCGTCATCCTCGTCTTCAACGTCACCTGGGCGGCCCCGTGGGGCGTGCTCGTGAAGTACTCGCTCGACCACCTGCACATGAGCGAGGTGGGCTACGGCCTGCTCACCACGGCGAGCGCCCTGGGCGGCATCGTGGGCATCCTGATCTACGGCTGGCTGGAGCGGCACGTGAACCTGGCGACGCTCATCCGCGTCTGCCTCACGCTGGAGGTGCTCACCCACGGCGCGTTCGCGCTGACCACCAACGGCTTGGTGGCGATCGCCATCATGTTCGAGTTCGGCGTCTACGCGTTCGTCTGGGGCACGCTGTCCACGACGGTGCGGCAGCGCGCGGTGCCCAAGGCGTTCCAGGGCCGCGTCGCGTCGATCAACATGATCTGCGTGTTCGGCGGCCTCGTGGTGGGGCAGGGCATCGGCGGCGTCGTCGCGGAGCACTGGGGCCTGGTGGCCCCGTGGTGGTTCGCGTTCGCCGGATCCGGGATCACGCTGCTGCTGGTGTGGCGGTCCCTGGCGAACGTCGCCCACGCCAAGGCTGCGGACTGACCGCCCGCCGGACGACGACGGGGTCGCCCAGGAGGGCCCGGGTCGCCGGACGACGACGGGGTCCCCAGGCTCAGAGCCCGGGGCTGCCCTTCCCTTTGAGGCCTAAGTTTCTTCGCTTTGCGGCGACGCAGAGCGGAGAAACTTAGGCCTCAAAGGTGAGGTCCAGGGCGACCTGCCGACCACGACGATCTCGACGAGCCGAGCGCACCCAACACGCCCAGCGGGCCCGTCGAGCCCGCCAACCCCGGCGCCGGTCAGCGCGCCTTGACGATCGGGATCGAGCCCGTCTCCGTGAACTCGCGCATGCGCTTGCCGACCGTGGACCGGCTGACGCCGACCTCCTCCGCGATCTCGCGGTAGGTCCGCCCCTTGGTCCGCAGGTCGATCATCCGCTCGGCGTCCTGCGTGCCGAGCTGGGTGTTGCGGCGCGGTGTACGACGACGCGGGATCGCGTCCCGGACGTTCGCCGTGGCCTGCGCCGCGGCTTCGGCAGGCTCCGTGACCGGTGCCTCCGCGACCGACGCGACCGACGCCGCGTCGGGCTCCGGCTCGGCCTGGTCGAACACGGCGTCGGGCTGCGGGGCGCGCTCGCTCACGGACTGCCGGGGCGAGTCCAGGGCCGCGGTGCGCCCCACGGGCCGGCCCTCGCCGAGGTCGTACGGCCGGTCGCCGCCCTCGCGCGGCCGACCGTCGGCGTCGTAAGACGAACGGCCGTCGGCGTACGGCCGTTCCCCGACGCCGCCCCGCTCCCCGAACTCCGCGGCGACGGCGTCCGCCGCCCACTGCTCGTAGTCGGGCGCGCCGACCTCGAGCCGCGAGTCGATCGGTCGGCCGTCCATCGGCTCGTCCACGAGGATGCCGGTCAGCCGCTGCCGGTCGGCGGCGTGCAGCCGGGCGACGTCGGCGGTGCCGTCGCCCACGGCGGCGAGCGCCTCGCACCAGGCGGCGACCTGGGCGCGCATCTCGGTGGGCGGCACGGTGCGCAGCGCGACGGAGCGGGCCCGGCGGCGGCCGGCCTCGGCCCGCGCGAGCCGGCGGCGGGCGGTGCGCGACCCGTCGTTCAGGCTCTGGGCCCGGAACAGGTCCTCGGTGGTGAGGAACAGGGCGTGCATGCGCGCGGACTGCCGCAGCGCGGACCAGGACGTGCCGGTGGCCAGGTGCCGGTCGCCGATCAGGGCGAGGTGCCACATGAGCGCGGCGAGCAGCGGCACGATGAACCGGAACAGGACGGCGCCCACGGGGTGGCCGATGTACGCCTCGTGCCAGGCGGCGAAGACGCCGGACGCCGAGGAGAGCAGCCAGGTCAGGGCGAGCAGCGTGCCGCCGGGCCGGTTGTCCCGCGCGGCCTCCCGGGCCAGCAGCGCCACGGTCACGAGGGACAGCTCGAAGACGCCGGCGGTCGCGTACGCGGTGCCCTGGCTCATGGCGAGCACGTCGATGCCGAACTGGACCATCGCCAGGTAGGCGGACCCGGTGGAGATCAGCGCGACGGAGATCGCGCCGGTGAGCACCAGGTTGCGGGAACGGCGCGTCGGGACGTTCGTCACGGGGTACGCCCGGTCGGCGGTGGCCACGGTGATCTCTCCTTCGTCGGGTGCCTGTCGGTCGTTGCCCGGGCGCCGGGACCGAACAACAGTTCGGATCGACACGGGTGCGGGCACGAAGATATCGGACAACTGTGACAACCCGGTATCGTCGCTGGCTGCTGCGCACAGCACCCGCGCAGGGCACGATGGACCAGACGTCGGGACCGGGCGCGGGCAGCGCAGTCGCACAGGGGAGAACGAGCAGATGTCGCAGAGGCGCAAGGCCTGGATCTGGGTGGCGGCCGTCGCGCTGGTCGCGGTCGTCGGGACGGCCGTCTGGCTGGGTCTGCGCGGCCCGGCCGAGACGGCGGACGCCGCGCCGTCGGCGAGCCCGTCGCCGTCCGCCAGCCCGACGCCGGCCAAGGCCGCGCCGCAGGCCGCCGGCTACTCGCTGGCGGCCCTGCCCACGCCGGACATCGACGCCCTGCTCCCCGCCGAGCTGCCGCACACCCACCTCGACTCGCTCGAGGGCCTGCCCGGTGCGGTGGTCGAGCCGAGGAAGGGCAAGGTCCCGGTCTGGGTCGAGCCGGACGTGACCGAGCCGCCGGTGCTCGCCCTGGAGGCCGACTACTACGACGCCGACGCCCGCTGGCTGGTGCTCGAACGCGAGACCGACTGGGTCAAGGTGCTCATCCCGTACGGCCGCGGCGCGCTGCCGTCGGACGACCCGGACAAGGTCAACGGGGTCTCCGGCTGGCTGCGCGCGAGCGACGTCGTCGAGGAGCAGGAGCAGCGCTCGGTGGTGGTCGACCTGTCGGACCGCACCGTGACCCTCACCCACGCCGACGGCACCCAGGACGAGCTCCCCGCCGCCGTCGGCGCGGCCGAGACGCCGACGCCGCTCGGCCTCACCCAGGTGTTCACGGTCACGGAGGCCGTGAACACCGGGATGTCGGTGTTCCTGTCGATGCAGAGCGAGTCGCTGGACGGCTTCTACGGGACCGACTACGCGGCGACCGCGCTGCACGTCGGCGAGGGACAGGGCCAGGCCGTGAGCAACGGGTGCGTCCGCCTGACCAGCGCCGACTTCGAGCGCCTCACGGACCTCGAACCGGGCGTGCCGGTGCTGATCAAGGCCTGACCGGGCCAGGACCAGCACCGGGCCGCCGGTTCACGACCGGCCGGTTCACGACCGCCCGGTTCACGACCGCCCGGCTCACGCTCCCGCGGGGCACTCCTCGTCCGCCGCCTTGCGGAAGCACCCCACGAAGTGGCCGGGTGCGTGCTCGACCAGGCCGACGTCGTCGGCCGGGCCGCTCACCGAACCCGCGGCGACCTCGTCGCCGAGCGAACGCCCCTGGGCCGCGAGCGCCTCGTGGTACAGGCACCGCCCGGCCAGGCGCGCGCTCCGCTGCGACTCCTCCGCCTCGACCTCGTCCCAGGTCCGGTCGAGGTGCGGAACGGAGGCGAGCAGGTCGCGTGTGTAGGGGTGCAGCGGGTCGTCGAAGACGGCGGCGGTGGCGCCCCGCTCCACGACACGCCCCTTGTAGAGGATGACCACCCGGTCGGAGACGTAGTTGCCGAGCGAGAGGTCGTGCGTGACGAACAGGATGCCGAGGCCGCGTCCCTTGAGCTCGCCCAGCAGGTTGAGCACGTCGATGCGGGTCGAGGCGTCGAGCATGGAGATGATCTCGTCGGCCACGAGCAGCTCGATGTCGAGCAGCAGGGCGCGCGCGATGAGCAGCCGCTGGAGCTGCCCGCCGGAGAGCTGGTGCGGGAACTTGCCGAGGATGTCGCCGGGTTCGAGGCTGACCGCGCCCAGCGCCTCCTCCAGCTTCTCCCGCCAGGCCACGCCCGACACCCGGGGGAAGTAGGAGCGCCGCAGCGTCTCGAACGTCCGGTCCACCTTGAAGATCGGGTTGAACGAGCTGAACGGGTCCTGGAACACGCCCTGGACCTTGCGGTAGTAGTCGCGCCGGGCCCGGAACCCGAGCCGGGTGACGTCGCGGCCGTCGAACGTGATGCTGCCGCCCGTGGAGTCGAGCAGGTGGAGCACCATCTTGCCGATGGTCGACTTGCCGCTGCCGGACTCCCCGATGAGCGAGACCACCTCGCCGCGCTGCACGTCGAGGCTGACCTGCCGCACGGCGTGCAGGTCGGAGGTGCCGAAGGTGCCGGTCTTGTAGACCTTGTCGAGCGCCTCGATCGTCAGCATCAGCTCACCGCCCAGCACGCGACCTGGTGGCCCTCGGCCACCTCGCGGAAGGGCGGGGCCTCGGCGCACTTGTCATGAGCCAGGGGGCAGCGGGCCCGGAACCGGCAGCCCGCGGGCGGGTCGAGCAGCGACGGCGGCCGCCCCTCGATGCCCTCGAGCTGCTGCTCCTCGTACCGGTCGCCCACCTTGGGCAGCGCCCCGATGAGCATCTTGGTGTACGGGTGCAGGGGCTCGTCGATGATCGTCCGGGCCGGTGCCTTCTCGGCGAGGTGACCGGCGTACATGACCAGGATGGTGTCGGCCACCTGGAAGAGCACGGAGATGTCGTGCGTGATGACGATCATGGACCGCACGAACCCGTGGTCGCGGAACTCGACGAGCGCGCGGGCCACGGCCTTCTGCGAGGAGACGTCCAGCGCGGACGTCACCTCGTCGCCGATCAGGAGCGACGGGTTCAGCAGCGTGGAGAGCACCAGCACCACGCGCTGCTTCATGCCGCCGGACAGCTCGATCGGGTAGCGCTTCAGCACCTCGGCGTCGAGGCCGACGAGCTTCAGGCGCCGTTCGAGCTCCGGGAGCACCTCCGCGTAGCGCACGTTGTGCGCCGCGAGGAGGTCGCGGATCATCCGGCCGATCTTCCGGGTCGGGTTCATCGCGGACATCGCGTACTGCGGGATGAGGGACACCTCGCGGTACCGGTGGCGCCGCATGGCGCCGTCGTCGGCGATGGGGAGCTTCTCCCCGTCGAGGGCGACGGTGCCGCCCGCGTGCTTCATGCGGGTGTCGAGGCGGATGAGGGCCTTGCCGAGCGTCGTCTTGCCGCAGCCGGACTCGCCGGCGATGCCCATGATCTCGCCGTCCGCCACCTCGAAGGTGACGCCGTCCAGCGCCTTCACGTCGCCGCGCAGGGTGCGGTAGTGGACCCGCAGGTCGGTCACGGAAAGGGACATCACATCTCCCGCAGCTTGGGGTTGAAGACCTCGTCGAGACCGACGTTCATGATGTACAGCGAGCCCACGATGAGCGTGATCCCCAGCCCCGGCGGGATGAACCACCACCACAGCCCCAGATGGAGCGCGCTCCACTGCACGGCCTGGTTCATCATCAGGCCGAGCGACATCGCGTTGGTGGGCCCTAGCCCGATGAAGTCGAGCGACGCCGCCGTCAGGATGGACCCGCCGAACAGCAGCACGAACGTCATGAAGAGGTAGGAGTACATGTTGGGCGCGACCTCACGCCGCAGGATCGTGCCCACCCCCACCCCGGACAGCCGCGCCAGGTCGATGAAGTCCCGCGAGCGCAGCGACAGGGTCTGCGCGCGCACCGCGCGCGCCACCCACGGCCAGCTGAACACGCCGATGTACAGCGCCTGCATCGGCACGCTGCGCACGCCCAGGTAGGCGTTGATGATGATGAGCACCACGAAGCCCGGGATGACCAGCACCACGTTGGTGAGCATGTTGAGCAGCTCGTCGATCAGGCCGCCGCGGTAGCCCGCGACGAACCCGATGGCCATGCCGATGACGGCGGCCACGCCGCCGCCCAGCAGGCCCACGAGGAACGTGGACCGCAGGCCGGCGACGAACTGCGCGAAGACGTCCTGACCGAACGTCGTGGTGCCGAACGGGAAGTCCGCGGACGGCGGTGCCATGGGCGGCCCCGCGTAGTCCATGGGCGCGTTCTTCAGGAAGAGCGGCCCGAGCAGACCCAGCAGCAGGAACGCGAGCACCACCACCGAGCCGATGATGACCTTGGGGTTGCGCAGCGCGAAGTACAGCGTCTCGCGTACGTCTCCCCCGGGCTTCCGGGCGGCCGACGGCGCCGAGGCTGCCACGGTCGGTTCGGCCGCCTCGGTCCCTGGCGCGGCCGCGGGTTGTGTCGCCGTCATGCTCCGCTCCTTCCGCATGAGTCTGCGGCTCCGTTCCGCGCGGGTGCCTCGTTCCTCGGCCCCCACGCTCCTCTGCGCCTCCGCCTCATGCGGTAGCCCCCGTCAGTCCGGTCCGCGTGCGGGGGTCCACCAGCACGTAGACGATGTCGATCACGAAGTTGGCCAGGAGCACGCCGATCACCACGAAGAGCAGGGTGCCCTGCAGCAGGAAGAAGTCCTGGTTCTGGATGGCGGACAGCACGAGCTTGCCCAGCCCCGGGTAGGCGAACACGATCTCGGTCACCAGGGCGCCGCCCAGGATGGTGCCGAGCTGGAGCGCGAGGCCCGTGATCTGCGGCAGCATCGCGTTGCGGAACGCGTACTGCCGTACGAGCCGCTTGGGCGCGCCGAGCGCGGACAGGTAGTTCGCGTAGTCGGACTCGAGCTCGTAGATGATCAGGTTGCGCATGCCGATCGCCCAGCCGCCCAGCGAGACCAGGAACAGCGAGAGGAACGGCAGCACCCAGTGCTGCAGCACGTCGCCCGCGAACGCCCACGACCACTGCGGCACCAGGCCGAAGTCGTAGCCGCCCGCCACGGGGAACCACCCGAGCGCGACGCCGAAGCCCCACGCGAGCAGGATCGCCAGCCACATGTACGGCATGGCCGTGATGAGGTACCCGACGGGCAGCGCCACGTTGTCGAGCCAGCGGCTGCGCGCCGCCATGGCCCCCACGCTGTTGCCGACCACGAAGCTCAGCAGGATCGCGGGGATCATGATGCCCAGCGTGTACGGCACGGCGTCGAGCACGACCTGGGCCACGGGCGCGGGGAACAGCCACACGCTCGTGCCCAGGTCGCCGCGGAACAGCGCGGCCCAGTAGTTCAGGTACTGCTGCCACAGGGGCAGGTCGAGCCCGAACGTCTGCTCGTAGTACGCGGTCATGGCCGCGATCGTCTCGGGGTGCTGGACGGCGGCGCGGGCCACCATCCGCTGGACCGGATCCCCCGGCATGAGCCGGGGGATCAGCCAGTTCAGTGTGACCGCCACGACGAACGTCAGTCCGTAGATCACGGTCTTACGAGCGAGATAGCCGCGCATACGTCAGGAGGCCGGCTCGAGGGCGAGCAGCGTGTTGATGCCACCCATCTGCACGTACCCGTTCCACATCACCGGGAAGTACGCGTCCTCGCGGCCCTCCTTGGGCCAGTTGGTCCACTGCGACTCGTTGTACTGGGCCCACGCGCCGTTGTACCAGAGCGGGATGGCGGGCAGGTCGGTCATGAACTTCTCCTGCACCTTCGACAGCGTCTCGGAGAACTCCGGGGTGCCGCTCTCGGTGCGCGACAGGTCCTCGACGAGCTCCCAGGCCTCCTCGTCCTCGTAGCGGCCGAAGTTGCCCGCCAGCATCTGCTCCTGGATCGGCTGGTAGAACGCGTAGTTGTAGTAGGTCCACGGCGTGTTGCTCACGCCCGCGTTGCCGTTGATCACCAGGTCGAAGTCGCCGGTCGCCCGCGCGTCGTCGACGGCGCCCGCGTCGGGGAAGTCGGCGGTGACCTTGATGCCGACGGCGGAGGCGTCCTCGGCGATGACGCGCGCGGCCTCCATCCAGTCGGTCCAGCCCGCGGGCACGATGAGCTTCAGGTCGATCGCCTCGCCGTCGGGCGACTCGACGAACCCGTCACCGTCGGTGTCCTCGTAGCCGGCGTCGGCCAGGATCGACTTGGCCTCCTCGGCGTCGAACGTGAAGCCGTGCTCGGCCACGACGTCCTCGTCGTAGTACTCCTCGAACGCCGGGACCAGGCCCGACGGGTGCGCCTTGGCCACGAGGCCGCCGTACGCGTTCGTCACGATCTTGTCGACGTCGATGGACCGCGCGAGCGCCTGCCGGAAGTCGACGTCGTCCATCGGGGGCCGCGTCTGGTTCGGGATCAGGTTCGCCGACGCCGCCGCCAGCATGTACGGCTCACCGTCGTAGTACGTGCTCACCTGGCCGGAGTCGGCGAGCTGGTTGACGCCGGGCAGGAAGTTGTTGCTCAGGTCGAGGCCGCCGGACAGCATCATGCCGAGCGCCACCTCGTTGGAGGTGTTCACGACGTCGACGATGTACTTCATCGGCATCTCGTAGCCGAGCTCGCTGCGCGCCCACCAGTCGTCGTTGCGCTCCCAGACCATGCGGTCCTGGCCGACGGCGGAGAACTTGAAGGCGCCGGACCCGATCGGGTCCTCGTTCGGGTTGGACAGGAGCTCCTCGTCCGACCAGTCGCCCATGATGTGCTCCGGCACGACCATCGTGCTGTAGAGCCAGTTGTCCCACTCCTGGTAGCGGGGGTCGGAGAAGGTGAACTTGACGGTCGTCGCGTCGGTCGCCTCGACCTTGTCGAGCCAGGTCCACACGTTGCTGTACGGCACGGCGTCGACCTTGCCGAGCTCGGTGGTGAAGACGACGTCGTCGGCGTCGAGCGTCTCGCCGTCCTGCCAGGTCAGGCCCTCGCGGAGGGTGAGCTCGTAGGTCTTGTCGTCGGTCCACTCGCCGCCCTCGGCGAGCCAGGGCGTCAGCTCGAGGGTGATCGGGTCGAACTGGAACAGCGGCTCGTAGACCAGGCCGCGCGCGCCCGTGGCGTGCCCCGAGCTGGGGATCGGGTTCCACGACGTGGGCGGGCCCCACTGGGTGCCGCTCGTGAAGAGCGTCTCCTCGCGCGGGTACTCGGCCACGAGCTCGTTGGCCGAGTCCATTCCCTCCGCCGAGGCGTAGGGGTTGGACGTCGTGGGTGCGCTCCCACCGCCGCCGGAACAGCCGGCGAGCAGCACGCCGGCCACGGAGGCCGCCGCCAGGGCGAGCACGCCCCGGGACCTGGTCTGTCGAAGGAACATCGTCGATCCTCTCCGCCCGCACGGCCGTCGTGCGGACCAGGCGCTTCGTCGCGCCGGGTTGCTGAGCATCGTTGTGCCTCGGCGAGGTATTGGTCAAGGTTTGTCACCTATGTTGCGCAATTGACACCTACGCCCGACCCGGGCGCTTAGCGCGCCGGGCCGGGCGGCCGGTAGGCTGTGTGGCGCGGTCCGGGCTTCACCCGGCCCGCCGCACGTGGCTCTCCCCTGGGAGAGGCGCGGGCGCCTGTAGCTCAGTGGATAGAGCACCGCTCTCCTAAAGCGGGTGTCGGCAGTTCGAGTCTGCCCAGGCGCACCTACTGGTCGACGAGCTGTCCGGCGGGTACCGCCGGACGCTCGGGCCCCTGACGCCCCGGCTTCGGGCGCGCAGCGCGCGCCTCGGCCCGCTCCCCGCCCCGCACCAGCATCGCCACCACCATCACGACGACGCCGACCAGGGTCACGGCCGCGCCGGCCCACAGCGGCGACGTGTACCCGAGCCCGGCGGCGAGCGTCAGCCCGCCCAGCCAGGCGCCGAACGCGTTGCCCAGGTTGAAGGCCGCGATGTTCGCGCCCGAGGCGAGCGTGGGCGCGGCCGACGCGTGCCGCATGACCCGCATCTGCAGCCCCGGCACGGTCGCGAAGCCGACGGCGCCCATCAGCACCAGGCTGATCATGGTCGCGACCTGGCTGGTCGCGGTGAGCGCGAAGACCGCCAGGACCACGGTGAGCAGCACCAGCAGGGTGAGCAGGGTGGCCCCGAGGTTCTTGTCCGCGGCCTTGCCGCCCACCAGGTTGCCCACGAAAAGGCCCGCCCCGAACAGGATCAGCAGCCACGGCACGGTCGAGCTCGCGAACCCGCTGACCTCGGTGAGCGTGAACGCCATGTAGGTGAACGCGCCGAACATGCCGCCGAAGCCCAGCACCGTCACGACGATGGACAACCACACCTGCGGCGCGCGGAACGCCGCGAGCTCGCCGCGCAGGCCCGGACCGGTCTGCCCGCTCGGCCCCGCGACGTCGTCGGGCACCCCCACCCGGGCCGGGACGAGCAGCGTGATCCCGATGAACGCGAGCACGCCGATGCCGGTGATGGCCCAGAAGGTGGAGCGCCAGCCGGCCGCCTGGCCGAGCAGGGTGCCGAACGGCACGCCCAGCACGTTGGCGACGGTCAGGCCCGCGAACATGATCGAGATGGCGGCGGCGCGCCGGTCGCGGGCGACCAGGTCGGCCGCGACGACCGCGCCGATGCCGAAGAACGCGCCGTGGCACAGGGCCGCGACGACCCGGCCGAGCATCATCAGCTCGTAGGTCGGCGCCACGGCGGACACCAGGTTGCCCGCGATGAACAGGATCATCAGGCCGAGCAGGGCCTTCTTGCGGTCCACCCGGGTCAGGGCGGCGGTGAGACCGACGGCGCCGACCGCGACGGACAGCGCGTAGCCGGAGATGAGGTATCCGGCGACGGTCTCGGTGACGCCGAAGTCCGTGGCCACCTCGGGCAGCAGGCCCATGATGACGAACTCGGTGAGGCCGATCCCGAAGCCCCCGATGGCGAGGGCCCACAGGGCGACAGGCATGACAGTGCTCCTTGAGGTGGTGGTGCTTGGTCCTTGGTCGGCGCGGGCCCCGGGCCCGCGCCCGTCAGCCGTCGAAGCGGTCCGGGTGCGGGCCGGTGCGGCCGTCCCGGTCGAGGGCGTCGATCGCGGCGACCTGCTGCGCGGTGAGCTCGAACCCGAGCACGTCGAGGTTCGAGGCGATGCGCGCGGGTGTGACCGACTTGGGGATCACGACGTTCCCGTGCTGCAGGTGCCAGCGCAGCACCACCTGCGCGGCGGTGACGCCGTGCGCCGCGGCGGCGTCGGTCACGGGGGCGGCGTCGAGCACGGCGCCCTGCGCGAGCGGGCTCCACGCCTCGGTGACGAGGCCCAGGCCCGCGTGGTGGGCGCGCAGCTCACGCTGCTGCAGGGCGGGGTGCAGCTCCACCTGGTTGACGACGGGGCGTACGCCGGTCGCGGCGACGATCGCGTCGAGGTGCGCGGGCTGGAAGTTCGAGACGCCGATCTCCCGGACCAGGCCGGCGTCGCGGGCCTCGATCAGCCCCTCCCAGGCGGCGACGTGCTGCCCGCGGCCCGGCGCGGGCCAGTGGATCAGGTACAGGTCGAGGGCGTCGAGGCCGAGCAGCTCCAGGCTGCGCTCCAGGGCGGGCCGGACGGCGTCGCGCGCCATCGAGTCGGTCCACAGCTTGCTGGTGACGAACAGGTCCTCGCGAGCCAGGCCGGACTCCGCCAGCGCGCGGCCCACGCCCGCCTCGTTGCCGTAGACGGCTGCGGTGTCGACGCTGCGGTACCCGGCCTCCAGCGCGTGGCCGACGGCGCGGGTGGTCTCGGCGTCGGGCACCTGGAAGACGCCGAACCCGACCTGCGGCATGGTCGCGCCCGGGCGGGCGGCGTTGGGGAGGGCGACGGCGGGGGTCGAGGCGGGGGAAGACATGAGGGCTCCTTGCTGTTCTCCGAACGGTGCCCACTGTGCGTACGCGGACACCTGGCGGACGCGTTTAGTTGCACGCGCCTCCTAGATAGTTGCACGCGCGCACTAGTTGCACAAGCGCTATAGTTGGAGACCGGAATCACGCCCGCGAAGGAGGGCCCATGGGAATCGCCGACGACGCCGTCGAGATCCGTGCCCAGGGCTGGCGAACGCTCGCCGCGCTGCACGGCATGATCGACAGCGCGCTGGAGCGCGCGCTGCAGGCCGAGCACGGCCTGTCCGTCGTGGAGTACACGGTGCTGGACGCGCTGTCCCGGCAGGACGGCTGGCACATGCGCATGCAGCAGCTCGGCCGAGCCACCGCGCTCTCGCCGAGCGCCACGACACGCCTGGTCAACCGCCTGGAGGACCGTGCGCTGCTCACGCGCGTGCTGTGCCAGGACGACCGGCGCGGCATCTACACCGAGCTCACCAAGGCCGGCGAGAAGCTGCTCGTGGCCGCACGCCCCACGCACGACCGCGCGCTGCACGAGGCGCTGCAGGAGGCGGAACAGGTGCCGGAGCTGGCCCTGCTCGTGGGCACGCTGGGCGGCGTGGGCGCAGGGGTCTGACCGGACCCGGCACACGACGAGGCGGCCGGCCCGGCGCACGAGGTGCGTCGGGCCGGCCGCCCTGTCTCAGCCGTCCGGTCAGAGGATCGCGCGGAGGAACTCCTGGGTCCGCTCGTTCTCCGGCGACGTGAAGATCGTCTCCGGGTCGGCCTCCTCGATGATCTTGCCGCCGTCGAACATCAGGACCCGGTTGGAGACCTCCCGGGCGAACTGCATCTCGTGCGTGACGATCAGCATGGTGATGTCCGTGGTCTCGGCGATGTTGCGGAGCACGCCGAGCACGTCGGCCACGAGCTCCGGGTCGAGCGCGGAGGTCACCTCGTCGAGCAGCATGATGTCGGGTTCCATGGCGCAGGCCCGCGCGATGGCCACCCGCTGCTGCTGCCCGCCGGACAGCTGGGTCGGGCGCGCGTCCCGCTTGTCGGAGAGGCCGACGAGCTCCAGCAGGTGCTCGGCCTTGGCGACCGCCTTGGCCTTGGGCCAGCCGAGCACGTGGATCGGGGCCTCGATGATGTTCTCCAGCACCGTCATGTTGGGGAACAGGTTGAACTGCTGGAACACCATCCCCACCCGACGGCGGACGAGCCCGCGCTGCTTCTCGCTGCGCGCGACGCGCTTGTCGCCACGCATCTCGTGCGTGTACGGCTCGCCGTCGACGTAGATCAGACCGCCGTCCGCCTCCTCGAGCGTCATGAGCAGCCGCAGGATCGTCGTCTTGCCCGAACCGGACGGGCCGATGAGCGTCACGCGGTCGCCCTTCGCGACCGTGAAGTCGAGGCCGTCCAGCACGGTGTTGTCGCCGAACTGCTTGACGACCCCACGGAACTCGATCGCCGGGGTGTCCACGGCGTCCTGGGTGGTGGCACTAGGCAAGGCGGTTCTCCAATCGGCGCACGAGCATCGACGTCGGGTAGCTCACGATGAGGAAGAGCAGTCCGACCATCGTCAGCGCCTCGATGTATACGAACTTCGCTGCGCCGTACTTCTGCGCGGCGTTGAACATCTCGACGACCGTGATGGCGAAGAGGAAGGGCGTCTCCTTGAACATGGAGATCGCGTAGTTGCCGAGCCCCGGCAGGGTGTTGCGGATGGCCTGCGGCAGCACGACGGCGCCCCAGGTGCGCGAGCGCGGCAGGTCGAGGGCGACGGCCGCCTCCCACTGCCCCTTCGGCACCGCGTCGATACCGGCGCGGTAGACCTCGGACAGGTACGTCGCGTAGTGGATACCGAGCACGATGCAGCCGATCACCAGGGGTGGCGTGCTGCTGAACACGAGGTAGGCGAAGACCAGCTGCACGAGCAGCGGGGTCGAGCGGATGAACTCGGTCAGCAGACCGACGGGCATCGTCACGACACGCAGCTTCGAGCGGCGCACGAGCGCGACGAGCAGGCCGAGCACCGACGCGATGGCCATGCCGACCACGGTCGCGAGCAGCGTGATCCAGAGGCCGTCGATCAGCAGCGGAAGGACTTCGCCGACACGGTCCCAGCTCCAGGTGAAACTCATACGGACACACCTCCGCCCTGGGTGGTGGGCACGGGCGCGACCTGCAGCACCTCACGCGGGGTCGGCCCGATGCCGACCCGGCTCTTGGCCCGCGCCTCGATGGCGTTCATCAGCAGGGTGAGCAGGTAGGCGATCGCGAAGTAGAGCAGGAGCCCGACGACGTACGAGAACACGGTGTCCTGGGTCCCCCGCCGCATCTGCTCGATGAAGTAGTTGAGGTCGTGCAGCAGGATGTAGGTGGCGAGGGCGGAGCCCTTCACCAGCTGGATGAGCAGGTTGGTGAACAGCGGGATCATCAGCGGCCAGGCCTGGGGCAGGATCACGCGCCGCAGGCGATGGGCCGGGCTCATGTCGAGCGCCGTCGTCGCCTCCCACTGCCCCTGCGGGACGGCGTTGATGGAGCCGCGCACGACCTCGGCGCCGTACGCACCGTAGTTCAGGCCGAGCGCGAGGATGCCGCAGGCGAGCGACTCGAGCTGGAAGCCGAACACGGGCAGCACGTAGAACAGCCAGAACAGCTGCACGACGAGCGACGTCCCGCGGAAGAACTCCACGACGACCCGGGAGGGCACCCGGAACCACCATCGGCCGCGCGACCCGAGACCGAGCAGCATGGCCACCAGGAATGCGAGGGCCGCGCCACCGACGGTGAGCTCCAGCGTGACGAGGATGCCCTCACCGAGCCGGGGCAGTCCGTTGACGAGGTATTCGAGATTGTCGGACACGGGCTGGATCAGCCGTCCAGGCCGAGCTCCGGGGCGAGCTCGGTTGCCAGCGTCTCGAGGTCACCGTCGCAGAGCTTCTCGGTGGTCATGCCCTCCACCGGACGCTCGGCGGCGGTGAAGCCGTACTCGCCGACGATGTCGAGGTAGCGGTCCTCGTCCGCGACGATCTCGGCGAGCTTCTCGTTGTACGCGTCGCGGAGCTCGGTGTCGTTGGTGCGGAAGACGGTTCCGCCGGCGCCGATCTGCGGCACGCCGTCGATCTCGGCCACGAAGGACTCGGTGACCTCGATGTCGGCGTCCGACTTGGCCGCGAGCGCGTTGAGCGAGATGGCCGTCAGTGCGAACGCATCGACCCGGCCCGCCGTCAGGGCGTCCAGGCCGTCCTGGGGCGTCCCGACCTCGGTGTTGTCGATCTCGAGCGACGCGGCGTAGTCGCCCTCGATCGCACCGCTCATGGTGGCGAGCTTGACGCCGGCGTCCTTGGC
Organism: Promicromonospora sp. NPDC057488; assembly: GCF_042802395.1. Classification (NCBI taxonomy): domain Bacteria; kingdom Bacillati; phylum Actinomycetota; class Actinomycetes; order Micrococcales; family Promicromonosporaceae; genus Promicromonospora; species Promicromonospora sp. NPDC057488. The sequence continues at coordinate 4,079 of NZ_JBHVEG010000096.1, read as the reverse complement.
GGACTGCATGTCCGTCAGGTTGTCCGGGTTGCCCGCCGGGACCATGAACGCGGTGGTGTACATGAACTCGGGCTCGCTGAACGAGGCTTCCTCGCAGCGCTCCGGAAGGATGGACATACCGGCGCTCACGGCGTCGAAGCGGTTGGCGTTGAGGCCGGGGATCAGCGAGCCGAACTCGGTGTTCACGCCCTCGACGGTCTCGATGCCGAGCTCGGAGAAGATCTCCCGGTGCAGCGCGACGGTGGCTCCGGTGAGCTCGCCGTTCTCGTCCTCGTAGCTGTAGGGCTCCTCGCCGGCGAAGCCGACGGTGACGGTGCCCTTGTTCTGCAGGTTCTCGAGGGCACCGGCGCCGCCCTCGGCTCCGCTCGTGTCGACGCGGGAGCACGCGGCCAGCGCCGCCAGGGTGAGTACGGACCCTGCGGCGAGGACGGCTCGGCGGACCGGGCGGACGCTTGATCTAGACATGGTTCCCTTCACGCCACCCCGGCACAAAAGCAAAGCCCGGGTGGGCTGGAGTTCACGGACGGCTCGCCACCGTAGCGGAATGGCGACGTTCAGACAATCTAGCGTTCGACATTATGATTGTCTACAATCTGCGGATTCACCCGGCCGGCGCCACCCCTGCTACCGCCGTGGCCGCACCGATGCCCGCGCACCGGGGATGATGTCCTCATCGACGTTGCGCACACGGAAGGAGCACCGATGTCCCACCCGCCACGGGCCACCCTGGCGACCGCACCGTCCTTCTCGCGCGTGACGCGTCCCTCGACGGTCGACCTGATCCAGACCGAGCTGCGCAACGCGGTGTACGCGGGCGTGCTCGCCGTCGGCTCGCCGATCCGCGAGGTGGAGGTGGCGACCCAGCTCGGCGTGAGCCGCGGGCCGCTGCGGGAGGCCGCCCAGCGCCTGGTCCAGGAGGGGCTGCTGGTCGCGACGCCGGGGCGTGGCATGCGCGTGGCGACGATCTCGCGGGAGCGGCTCCCGGCGCTCTACGAGGCGCGCAAGTCGGTGGAGATCACCGCGGCCCGGCTGCTCGTCCGGTCCGGGGACGACGACGCGGTGGCGAGCGTGCGCCGCGCCCACGACGAGCTCGTGGACGCGAACCGCACGGGCGACGCGCGCCGGGTGGGCGGGGCCGACCTCAACCTGCACTGGGCGCTCGTCGCAGCGACCGGCAACCCCTGGCTCACGCGCTGGATGACCACGCTCATCGTCGAGGTGCGGATGGCCACCTTCTCCGTGAGCGACGAGTACGTGGTGCGCAAGGACACCGCCGACGCGCACGCCGTGATCGTCGAGCGGCTCGAGGCGCGCGACGAGGAGGGCCTGGTCACGGTCATCACCAAGATGCTCGACGGCGCGGTCGCGCGGCTGCTCGGCAAGGAGGGCGAGCCCGTCGAGACGCTGGAGGAGCCCGCCGACGCGCCGGCGATCACGCTCGGCCCGATCGACGCCCCGGACGAGATGTAACCGCAGGTCAGGCGGGTCCTGGGCCGACGTCGGAGCGCAGGCGCGCCGGCGTCAGACCCAGGCCGCCGGGTCCGCGAGGACGGCCCGCAGCACCTCGCGCGCCCCGCCCGTGAGCGCCGCCTGCGGGCCGGCCTGCGCCGCTCGGACGTCCAGGTCGACGAACGGGGCCGCGAGCACCCGGTCCGCGAGCACGGCCTCGACGTCGGCCCGCAGCCAGGGCAGCAGCTCGGTGTAGGCGCCGCCGAGCACGATGGTGGACACGTCGAGCAGGTTCACGAAGTCCGCGAGCGCCGAGCCCAGGGCACGGCCGGCGGGCAGGGCAGTCCCGGCCGGCGCTCCCCCGTCCCCCTCGGCGAGGCGGTCGACGAGCGCGGCGAGCGGGGCGTCGGGCGGCAGCCCGGCCGCGCGCATCATCGCCTCCTTGCCGGCGTACTGCTCCAGGCACCCGAACGCGCCGCAGGAGCAGCGCGGCCCTGCGGGGTCGACGACGACGTGCCCGATCTCGCCGTTCCACCCGCGCTCCCCCAGGAAGAGCGCCCGGTCGACGACGATGGCCGCGCCGATGCCGACGTCGCCCGAGACGAAGACGAACGAGTCGGGGGCCGCGACGTCGGACCCGCCGGCGAGCTCGGCGACCGCGGCGAGCTTGGCCTCGTTGGCGATGCGGACGGGCAGGTCGCCGAGGCCGAGCAGCGGCACGGGGTCGAGCGAGGACCAGCCCAGGTTGGGCGCCACCTCCAGCAGGCCGGTACGCGGGTCGACCAGGCCGGGCAGGGCGAGCCGCGCGCCCGCGACCGTCATGCCGGCGGCGGCCACGCCGTCGCAGACCTCGCGGGCGAGCTCGCCGAGGCGGCCGAGTACCACGGCGGGGTCGCTGTCGTGGAACGCGCCCGGGACCACGCGGTCGGCGACGACGTCGCCGGTGAGATCGAGCACACGCACGCCCAGGTAGTCCACGTTCACCTCGAGGCCGAGGCCCACGAGGGACCGGGGCGCCGGGACCAGCGGGACGGCGGGCCGCCCGGCCCGGCCGCCGGTCACGGCGGGGAGCTCACGCACCAGGCGGGCGGCCACGAGCTGGTCCACCAGCGTGGACACCGTGGCCCGGGCCAGACCGGTCGCGGCCGCCACCCCCGCGCGGGACAGTGGTTCAGGCACCTCGAACACGGCGCGGGCGACGAGCTCCAGGTTGTGCTCGCGCAGGGAGTGCTGGCGGGCCGCGGCGGGGCCCGTCCGCGTGGTGGTCTCGTGGGCGGTCCCGGCGGTGGTCACGCCTTGACTGTAGCCGAGGCCCGGGTAATAGTTCATCCGTACAACTAATGCGGCGCCGCATGCCGGGGCCGCCCTCGACGAGGAGACCCCGTGAGCGACATCAAGTACTCGTTCGGCCTGTGGACCGTCGGCTGGCCTGCCGCCGACCCGTTCGGCACGGCGACCCGCCCCGAGCTCGACCCGGCCGAGTCCGTCCGCAAGCTCGCCGACCTCGGTGCCTGGGGCTTCACGTTCCACGACAACGACGTCTACCCCTTCGGCTCGGACGACGCCGAGCGTCAGAAGCACATCGACGCCGTCAAGAAGGCCTCCGCCGAGACCGGCCTGGTCTGCGAGATGGTCACCACCAACACGTTCACGCACCCCGTCTTCAAGGACGGCGCGTTCACCTCCAACAACCGCGAGGTGCGCCGCTTCGGCCTGCGCAAGGTGCTGCGCAACGTGGACCTCGCCGCCGACATGGGCGCGTCCACGTTCGTCATGTGGGGTGGCCGCGAGGGCACCGAGTACGACAACTCGAAGGACCTCCACGCCGCGCACGCGCGCTACGCCGAGGGCATCGACACCGTCGCCTCGTACATCAAGGAGAAGGGCTACGGGCTCAACATCGCCCTGGAGCCCAAGCCCAACGAGCCGCGCGGCGACATCTTCCTGCCGACCATCGGGCACGCCATCGCGCTGATCGACTCGCTCGACAACGCCGACATCGTGGGCCTGAACCCCGAGGTGGGCCACGAGCAGATGGCCAACCTGAACTACACGCACGGCATCGCCCTGGCGCTGCACGTCGGCAAGCTGTTCCACATCGACCTGAACGGCCAGCACGGCCCGAAGTTCGACCAGGACCTCGTGTTCGGTCACGGCGACCTGCTGTCCGCGTTCTTCACGGTCGACCTGCTGGAGAACGGCTTCCCGAACGGCGGCCCCCGCTACGAGGGCCCGCGCCACTTCGACTACAAGCCCTCGCGCACCGAGTACCTCGACGGCGTGTGGGAGTCGGCCAAGGCCAACATGAAGACCTACGACCTGCTCGCCGCCAAGGCGAAGCAGTACCGCGAGGACCCCGAGGTCCAGGCCGCCTTCGAGCAGGCCGGGATCTTCGAGCTGGGCCAGTCGACGCTCGCCGAGGGCGAGACGTTCGACTCCTTCCTCGCCGAGGCCGACCCCGACGTCGACGCCCTCGCCGAGAAGGACTACGGCCTGGTGCGCCTGCACCAGCTGGCGCTGAACCACCTGATCGGCTGACCTGGCCCGATCACGGCCGGTCGAGCTGGCCAACTGCTGGTTGAGCCGACAACCGCTGGTCGAGCTTGTCGAGACCTCACCAGGTCTCGACA
>NZ_JBHVEG010000095.1:0-24713 GCF_042802395.1 Promicromonospora sp. NPDC057488 | reverse complement strand
GCGCCCTTGTGGATGCCGGCCCTGAGCCGATCGCACGTGTGCGCGTCTGCGCGTGTCCGTCAGTCCTCCGACGGCGGCCGCAGGAGTCCGCGCTCCTCAGGCGCCATGACATTGAGGATGCGGTTCAGGTCCTCGACCGACGCGAACTCGACGGTCATGCGGCCCTTGTTCTTGCCGAGGGCCACCTTGACGCGCGTCTCGAACCGGTCGGAGAGCCGGGTCGCCAGCTCGTCCACGGCCTCGAACCGAGTACCGGCCCGAGGCGCCTTGCGGGCCTTGCTGCCGGTGCCGTCGGACTCCGTGAGCATCACGATCTCCTCGGTCGCCCGGACCGAGAGTCCCTCCGACACGATGCGCTGCGCGAGCCGCTCGATCTCGGCGCCGTCGCTCAGCCCGAGCAGGGCACGGGCGTGGCCGGCCGAGAGCACGCCGGCGGCGACGCGGCGCTGGACCAGCGGGGGCAGACGCAGCAGGCGAAGCGTGTTGGAGATCTGCGGACGGCTGCGCGCGATCCGGTTCGCCAGCTCCTCGTGGGTGCAGTCGAAGTCGTCGAGCAGCTGCCGGTAGGCCGCGGCTTCCTCGAGCGGGTTCAGGTTCGACCGGTGCAGGTTCTCCAGGAGCGCGTCCCGGAGCATGTCCCCGTCGTCCGTGTCCCGGACGATTGCCGGGATGGTCTCCAGTTCGGCGGCCTGCGTCGCACGCCAGCGCCGCTCACCCATGATGAGCTCGTACTCGCCCGGGTGATCCTTGTCCGGACGCACGACGATCGGCTGGAGGACACCGATCTCCTTGATCGACTCGACCAGCTCGTCGAGGTCACCCTCGTCGAAGACCGTCCGCGGCTGCCACGTGTTCGGCCGGATCGCGGTGACGGGCAGCTCGGCGAAGCGTGCGCCCGGCACGGGGACGAGGTCCAGCGTTTCACGTGAAACGGCCTCGGCCGCGCTCTCCTCCCGGCTGAAGAAGGCATCGTCCAGCGCCGACGCGCTGCTGCTGTCGGCCTCGTTCGCTACCGAGAGACGACCGCTGGCGATCGCGGAGTCCCACTTCACGGTGCTCGGCCGCGGCCCCGTGTTCTTGGGTGTCTTCTTCTCGGGCGCCGGCTCCGGGACTTGTTCCTCGGTCGCCGGGTCGATCGTCTGAGTCGAGGCGATGCCCGCGGACACCCCGTCAGTGGTGTCGGACGAGGTCGCGGAGTCGGCCGTGGGGTCGGCCGGAGCGATCGTGGGAGTGGGTCGCTCCTCGACGACAGTGGCGACCGAGCCACCCGACGCACCGTCGGCGCCATCCAGCTCCCCTGCTGCGGAAGCCCGCTCGTCCAGCTCCGGACCCGTCGGGATCAGGGCGCCCAGGCCCCGCCCGAGCCCGCGTCGCTTCGCAGTCATCGTGTCTCCTCGTCGGTTCCGGTCCGACGCCGAGCGCGGACGGGCTTCATCTCGTACACGGGATGCAACGCACCTCGTTCGTCACTGCCGATCATCAGTCCTGCGCTCCGACCGTCTCCGCCTTCATGCGGCGCGGGCTCGAGCCACCCTGCCCGCGCTCGGCGAGTTCCCGGGACGACTGAAGATACGCGAGTGCTCCCGTGGATGTCGGGTCGTAGGTCATCACCGTCTGGCCGTAGCTCGGAGCCTCCGAGATGCGGACCGAGCGCGGGATCGTCGTCTTGAACGTCTCCGCCGGGAAGTGCGACCGCACCTCCCCCGCGACCTGCTGGGCCAGGTTGGTCCGGCCGTCGTACATCGTCAGCAGGATCGACGAGACCCGGAGCTCCGGGTTGAGGTGGGACCGGATGAGGTCGATCGTCTTGAGCAGCTGGCTCAGCCCCTCGAGCGCGTAGTACTCGCACTGGACGGGGATGAAGACCTCACGGCCGGCGACGAACGCGTTCACGGTGAGGAGGCCCAGGCTCGGCGGGCAGTCGATGAGCACGTAGTCGATGCGCTCCTCCCCTGCCGCGACGCGGTCGTCCAGGTACTTGTCGAGCGCCTTGCGGAGTCGCGTTTCACGTGAAACAAGGGAGATCAGCTCGATCTCGGAACCCGACAGGTCGATCGTCGCGGGCACGCCCCAGAGGTTGGGGATGTCCGGGCATTCCTGCACGGTGTTTGCCAGGGGCTCGCCCTCGACCAGGATCTCGTAGACCGAGGGCGTGCCCGCACGGTGTTCGATGCCGAGCGCCGTCGAGGCGTTGCCCTGCGGGTCGTTGTCGATCACGAGGACGTTCAGCCCGGACTGCGCGAGCCCGGCGGCGATGTTGACCGTGGTCGTCGTCTTGCCGACGCCGCCCTTCTGGTTCGCCACCGTGATGATGCGGGTCTTCGGGGGGCGAGGGAACTTCCGCCCCTGAAGTTCGATGCGTCGGCGAGCGTCCATTGCGAGCTCGGCGGCGACAGGAGTCGTCTCGTCAACGGCCGGGACGGTTGCGATGAGGGCCGAACGCCGCTCGTCATCGCCACCGTGCGGGCCGCCCGTGGGCTGCTGAGTGCCATTGGGCGTCTGCGCGGACCCGGGCGTTTCACGTGAAACACCGGGAGCGGAGAGGCCCTGCACAGGAATCGGATCCGTCACGCGGACACTGTAATCGCTGCCCCCGACATCTGGCTCGGACTCGGGCGCGGTTTCTCCGTCGAAATGTGTGAATTCAGCGTCCACGAACTCCACCATCTCGTCGTCCAGCACCATCGTGCTCGAACCGAACACCGCGGGCGCGGCGTTCACCGCCGCGTCGAGCGCCTCACTCGCCCGCTTGATCGCATCCTCCGGGATCCGCTGGTTGGGCAGCTCCTCCATGAGGTCCGGGTCGACGGCGACGCCGTTCGTCTCCGCGGTCGCCTCCCGTTGGCCAGCTGCCGGCTCCAGGACTGCTTCCATCATCGTGTCGTTCTCCAGGACCTCTGCCACGTGGGTGCTCTCGTCGTCTTGCGTCGGCGCCGCCTGGGTGACCGACTCGATCAGCTGGTTGAGTACGGCGACGTTCTTTCCATCGGGGTCCGGCCGGTCCTGACCCCAGACATCGTGCCGCGGGCGACCGCTCACGATCTCAGCTGCCGGAGGCGCCATGTCCACCGACGAGGGAACTGCTTCTGGAGCTGCGGGTTCGGCGCCGGCGCGGTCCTCGGCGACAGACTCCGGTCCCACGGTGTCCTGGGCGGGCGCAGCTGCAGCATGGTCTGCTGGCGGCCATGCTTGCTCTGGATCCGCAGCGATCCGAGCTTCTGCGAGCACGGCGCCGAGCAGCGCGCTGTCGACGGCGGCGGCTTCCGCGCCCTCCCCTGCCTGGCTGTGCGGCTGGGCATCCTCAGCGGTTGCCGGCCCAGGGTCGGTAGCGGTCGACTCGGATCCGGCCGGTCCAGCGATCGTCACGACGGAGGGCGCGTCAGGGCCTTCAGGCGGAGAGTCGCTGGCCGGCTCGACGGCGGAGCCCTCCACCGGTCCAGGCTCCGAACCGGGTGTCTCGACATCGGCCTCTCGTTCGGCGCCGGTGACCGAGGGCTCCGTCCCGTCGTGCCCATCGAGAGTCGCGCCGTCCTCGTTCGTCCCGCTGGTTGCCTCGGCCGCCACCGTGGCTTCCCGCGGTGCCGCCGGTCCAGCATCCGGAGCGTCAGCGCGCCCGGACCCGGCACCGTCCGTGGATGCCGTCCCCGGCGTCGAGCCCGAGGCGGCGTCTGCGCCTGCTATGTCGCTCGGCACGGCGATGCCTGATGCGGGAGAGTGCGGTGCCGGAGCCCCGCGCTCGGATCCGGACGTCCCCGCATCTCGGACGCCGTCGCCCGCTGCTCCGCTACCGCCCGGGGCCGGGCCGGCGTCACGCTCGGACGCGACAGGTCCAGAAACGGACGACTCGGACGTATCTTCCGCCGCTGCGCGCGCCGCTACAGCCGCAGCCGCCGCCGCTCGCTTGGACTTTCGTCTGAAGAAGCACACCCGTGTAACGCTACGGTCGCGCCCCTGTTCAAGCGTGCCGAAACGCCGTCGCGCAAGGGATCAGATGTCACCCGCGGGGCATTCTCTGCCGACCACACGGCGCCCTCTCGAATCGGCCGGTGCGATCGGTCTGTTTCACGTGAAACGTGAACCTGGCCCTTGGTGCGATGCGAGGCGGGGCTGCATCTCACGAGGTCTTCCAGGGATCTACGCCGAGCCGGGCGATCCGCCCTTGGCCGGCCCGCCCCTTTCTCTCTCGTTCGCACTGACGCCTCAGGTGTCCCCGTGAGCGGTGCGGTCGAAAGAGCCAAGCGCCGGGCGCTGTTTCACGTGAAACGGCGCGCTCGGATCAGCGCTCGAGAGCCGGCCGGAGAAAGCCCCTCGGCCCGCACCTCGCGCGTCACCGCTATGGCGGAACTGGTATGCCCCCTCGGGCTGACGCTCCGCCTATCCTCGAAGCGCCCAGGTAGGTCTGACTCCACGCAGGGAGGCGTCTTGTCCAGACTCAGCACCCGAGCCACCGCACTCATCACCGCGTTCACAGCAGCACTCGTGCTCGGCTTCGCAGCCCCGGCCAGCGCGGCCACCTTCCTCACCCACGCACAAGCGACCAGTCAGCTCAGCGCTGCCGGCATCAGCTGGACATCGAGCGGCGGGTGCAGCGATCGCAACGTCGCCACCTGCACCTCGTTCGAGCAGGTACGGCAGACAAGCATCGACGGGATCAAGACCCTGCGCTCCGCCAGCGGCTGCGCCATCACGATCACGGGCGGCACCGAGACCGGTCACTCGGGCGGCACCTACAGTCACTGGAACGGCTACAAGCTCGACATCCGGCCGACCACCTGCATCGACAACTACATCACCAGCAACTTCACGTACGTCGGGTACATCTCCGGCTGGGGCTACCAGTACCGCTCCGGCGCCGGGAACCTGTACACCGACGAGGGCAACCACTGGGACATCCTCTACTACAACTGCGGCGGCTGCTGAGGTCCGGGCAGTCCACGGCGCCGCGCGGCAACGCACGGCCGGCAAGTACGAGCATGCAGAACGGGAGCGGTCGCCACACCGGCGGTCGCTCCCGTTCCACGTGAAACATCGCTACTTGCTGCGCCGCACCCGCAGGATCGTCGTCGTCTCGACGCCCTCCACCGTGGACCCTTCGAGGATCTCCGGCTCGGCAGCCGCGAACTTGCGCAGCACCTTGCGGGCCGGCTCGATCTCCTCCGCCACGTTGCGCCCCTTGAGGATCACCAGCTCGCCGCCCACCCGGACCAGCGGCATGCTCAACCGGACCAGCTTCGACAGCGCGGCGACCGCCCGCGACGTGACCGCGTCGGCCTCGAACGCGTCGTGATACTCCTCGGCCCGGCCACGCTTCACCTGGACGTTGGTGAGCCCGAGCTCGGCGACCACCTCGCCGAGCCAGGTCGTACGCCGCTCCATCGGCTCCACCAGGATGACTTCGAGCTCGGGCCGCATCACCGCGATCACGATCCCAGGCAGGCCCGCCCCTGACCCGATGTCCGCGACCGACCCGCTCGTGGGCAGGTACGGAACCACGGCCGCGGAGTTCAGGATGTGCCGCTCCCAGATGCGCGGCACCTCGCGCGGCCCGATCAGCCCACGCAGCTCGCCCTGGTCCCGGAGCAGCTCCGCGTAACGAGCCACGCCGTCGTACGCGTCACCCAGGTACGCCTTGACCGTGTCGCTCGCGCCGAGCGTCTCGCCGTCGAACAACTCGGCGTCGGTCGCGCCGGCCTCCCCTGCCACGTCCGAACCTTCCACGTCCCCGTCCTCCACTCGCTGTCGAAAAGTAGCCAAACACACCGAGGGCCGGTGCACGTCCTCGGACGCGCACCGGCCCTCGGCCGAAGCCATCTGCTCAGTCGGTGACCGCGGCCGACGTCCCGGCCGGCTGGACCACGACGTACCGCTCTGGCTCCACGCCCCGCGAGTCGCTGACCAGGCCGGACGCGGCGACGGCGTCGTGCACGACCTTGCGCTCGAAGGCGTTCAGCGGCTCGAGCTCGACCTCTTCGCCCGAAGCCTGCACCTGCTCGACGGCCTTCTCCGCGATACGGGTGAGCTCCACCCGGCGCGCGGCACGGTAGCCACCGATGTCGAGCATCAGCCGGCTCCGGTCCCCGGTCCGCGTCTGCACGGCCAGGCGGGTGAGCTCCTGCATCGCGTCGAGCACCTCGCCCTCACGCCCGATCAGGTGCGACAGGGACGAGGGGTCGTCCGCGACCACCTCGACCGCGGCGCGGTCGTGCTTGATGTCGAGGTCGATGTCACCGTCGAGGTCGGCGATGTCGAGGAACTCCTCGAGGTAGTCGGCGGCGATCTCGCCCTCCTCCTCGAGGCGCTTGGTGCGGTCCTCCGGATCGGCGACCGTGGCCGCGGGATCGGGGGCGGCCGTACCTGTGCTCGCGTTCATCGAGTCTCCTCCTACTTCTTCTGCTTGCGCTTGCCCGACGACGACGAGGTCGCCCCCGGCGCGGTACCGGACTGCTTGGGCTTCGATCCCGGCTGCGGGCCGGTCTGCTTGGGCGAACCGGACTGCTTCGGCGTGCCGGGCTGCTTCGACTTGGCGACCTGCTGCTTGTCGGCAGGTGCATCGGCCGGTGCGTCAGTCGCATCCTGCGGTGCCGCCTGGGCGATCGCCGGGCGCGTGGCCTCCGGACGAGTCGCGCCCTTCTGCCGGTTCTTGCGCTTCGGCTGAACGCGCTGGCCGCTCTTCGGCTCCTCGACCACCGGGACCTCGTCCTCGACGACCGTGCCGTTCCGGGCGGCCTTGCGCGCGGCCTTGGCAGCCTGCCGCTCCTTCATCTGCTTCTCCGCGACAGAACCAGGCGTCGGCATCCGCTTGATCGTGTAGTACTGCTGCCCCATGGACCAGAGGTTGGTGACGGTCCAGTAGATCAGGACACCGACCGGGAAGTTCACACCGGAGATCGCGAAGACGATCGGCAGCATGTAGAGCATCAGCTTCTGCGTCTGCGCCATCGGGCCCTCGAGGGCCGACGGCGGCATGTTCTTCATCGTGAGCTGGCGCTGCGTGGTGAAGGTCGTGACGCTCATCGCGACGATCAGCACGATGACCACGATGCGCGAGGTCATCGAGTCGGTCTGCAGGAAGACGTCGCTCAGCTGGGCGCCGAACAGCGTGGACGACTCGATGTCACCGGCGACGTCGCGGGAGATCGGGCCGATCGGGTCCGCGGTGCCCTCGGAGATCTGCTTGAGGCTGTTCAGCACACGGAACAGGGCGAAGAAGATCGGCGACTGCAGCAGGATCGGCATGCACGAGGCGAACGGGTTGGTCCCGTGCTTCCGGTACAGCTCCATCGTCTCGCGCGTCATGTTCTCGCGGGACGCCGGGTCCGTCTTGCCCTTGTACTTCTTCTGCACGGCCTGCAGCTCGGGCTGGATCATCTGCATCCCGCGCGAGGCCTTGATCTGCTTGAAGAACAGCGGGATGAGCAGCACACGGATGACGATCACGAGGGCGACGATCGACAGCACCCACGCCGTACCCGGGCCGCTGGACATCCCGAGCGTCGTGAAAAGCCAGTGCGAGCCGTAAATGATCCAGGCTACGACCCATTCAATCGGGTAGAGGAAGGCGAAGAAGTCCATCGGTCAAGAAGCTCCAGTGTTGGTGACGCGAAGTCTGCGGTGGGTGCGAGGGGGTCGTGTACGGCGGCACGGACCGGGGCAGGTCAGCCCTCGGCGTGAGTGTGCGTGCCGCGCGCCGGCGGCACGTCGTCGACGCCGCCGAGACTCCACGGGTTGCACCGCAGCAGGCGCCACAGCGCGAGACCGAGCCCGCGCAGCGCACCATGGCGACGGAGCGCGATCACGGTGTACTGCGAGCAGGACGGGTAGTACTTGCAGCTAGGAGGGCTCATCGGGCTGATGAACGCCTGGTAGAACCGGACCATCCCCACGAGGAGCGTCACCGGGAGCCGGCCGATGAGCGATGGCTCGCGCACCGGTGCCTCACCCTCGGGTGCGGGGATGGTGGTCATCTCTTCCCGTCTCCGGAAGCGCGTGCGACGGCACGGCGCAAGCACGAGTCGAGGTCACGATCGAGGTCCGCGTAGGTCGCGCCCGCCGACGGCGGAAGAGCACGCACGACGGCCCGAGCGGATTCGGGCAGCACTGAGAGCTGGCCGAGCGCCGCGGCACGGAGCCGGCGCTTCACCAGGTTGCGCTGCACGGAGTTACCCACAGCCTTGGAAACGACAAAACCGACCTGGGGAGTTCCCGATCCCGGATCCGAGACGCTTTCGTCCGGAACCAGGAGGTGAACCACCAAGGTCGATCGACCTGCGCGCGTGCCGCGGCGCACCGTCCGCTCGAAGTCGACGGAACGGCGCAGACGGTGCGCCGCGGGCAACATGGCTCAGGCTGAGAGCTCGGCGCGACCCTTGCGACGGCGAGCCGCCAGGATGGCGCGACCGGCACGGGTGCGCATGCGCAGCCGGAAGCCGTGGGTCTTCGCACGACGGCGGGTGTTCGGCTGGAAGGTCCGCTTGCTCACGAGGTACTCCAAGAACGTCGGGGTAGGCACACCGTCTGTCCTCGACGATGCAGTGAATGGTGGCCGCTCAATACATCGATCGGCCTAGCCGACCCGGGGCCTGGTCCACCGGACGTGGCCGACGTCTGAGGACGTGGCACGAAATCCGAGAGTGGGCGCGCAGAAGTACCTGGAACGGCTGTCTGACGTTACGCCGACGGGACCCTCCGGGTCAAACCAGAACGGCGGGATCATGCGTGTCGGACGCGCCACACCGCGCGCCCCGGAGGCCTTCGTCCCCAACCCGTCCGCGCAGGCTACGTACCACTTACCCAGCCATGATCCCCGCCATCCACAACCTGTGGACAACTGTGTGGACGGTGCTCCATCATGGCAGACTCCAACACACCCCCAGCATCGCGCACCACCCCACGCACGAGACGAAGGAAAGCCAGTGGCCAACCCGGACGAGAACATCGGCGACGTCTGGGCGCAGACCCTGACAGCGCTCGAGGCCCGGCCCGACATGAGCCCCCGGCAGCTCGCCTTCATCCGTCTCGCCAAGCCGATGGCAGTGCTGGACGACATGGTCTTCATCGCCGTGCCGCACGAGCAGACGCGCACCTACCTGGAGACCGCCGTCCGCGACGACCTGGTCTCCGCCATGTCCTCGGTACTCGGCCGGGACGTCCGCTTCGGCATCACCGTGGACCCCGAGCTGAGCAGCAGCACGCTCGCCGGCCCGTCGCAGATCTCCGGCCCGGCCGCGCTCTCCCTCGAGCAGGAGCCGCCGGAACCCGAGCAGGCGCAGATGCCGATCGCGCCGCAGCCCGCGCCCAAGCCGTCCGCCGAGCCCACCCGGCTGAACCCGAAGTACATCTTCGAGACGTTCGTCATCGGCTCGTCCAACCGGTTCGCGCACGCTGCCGCGGTCGCCGTGGCCGAGGCGCCGGCCAAGGCGTACAACCCGCTCTTCATCTACGGCGACTCGGGGCTGGGCAAGACCCACCTGCTGCACGCCATCGGGCACTACGTCCACAACCTGTATCCACACATCCGGGTGCGGTACGTGAACTCCGAGGAGTTCACCAACGACTTCATCAACAGCATCGGCGAGGGCAAGGCGGGCGCGTTCCAGCGCCGGTACCGCGACGTCGACGTGCTCCTCATCGACGACATCCAGTTCCTGCAGGGCAAGGAACAGACGATGGAGGAGTTCTTCCACACCTTCAACGCGCTGCACAACGCCAACAAGCAGGTCGTCATCACGTCCGACGTCCCGCCCAAGCAGCTCAACGGGTTCGAGGACCGGCTCCGCTCCCGCTTCGAGTGGGGCCTCATCACCGACGTCCAGCCCCCGGACCTCGAGACCCGCATCGCCATCATGCGCAAGAAGGCGGCGAGCGAGCACCTCGACGTGCCGGCCGAGGTCCTCTCCTACATCGGCTCGCGGATCTCGACGAACATCCGTGAGCTGGAGGGCGCGCTGATCCGCGTGACCGCGTTCGCCAACCTCAACCGGCAGCAGGTCGACCTGGCGCTGGCGGAGATAGTCCTCAAGGACCTCATCACCGACGACGACGACACGGCGGAGATCACTCCCGCCGTCGTGATCGCGCAGACGGCCGCGTACTTCGGCCTCACCATCGACGACCTGTGCGGCTCGTCACGCTCCCGCGTGCTGGTCACCGCCCGGCAGATCGCCATGTACCTGTGCCGTGAGCTCACCGACCTGTCGCTGCCCAAGATCGGCCAGCAGTTCGGCGGCCGCGACCACACCACGGTCATGCACGCGAACAAGAAGATCGCCGGCCAGATGGCCGAACGCCGCTCGACCTACAACCAGGTCACCGAGCTCACCAGCCGGATCAAGCAGCAGCAGCGCGGCTGACGGGCCCTCCCGACCGTCCCAGGCTGTCCCCGAGCCGTCTCCGTGCTCTGCGTGAGGCCCGTCGTCCCCTGGACGCCCACAGGGCTCGAACCTGCCTGTGAAATCCGGCATAGCCCGCAGTTCGGCACGTATCCCCACCCCTGTGCACAGCCCCTCCGGCGCACAGGGGTGTTGCGTATACGCACCTCCACAGGTCTGTCCACACACAGATCCGCGGATTCCGGCGACTCCGATCAGGTTGTCCCCAGCACTGTGGACAGGGTCTGTGCAGAAACTGGTCCGCCGCGCTGACCAGCCCATACACACCTGGGGACAAGCCTGTGGACGGGTGTGGATGAAGGCCTGTTTTCTGTGGGCGACGAGACCCGAATCGGTGGACAGCCTGTGTGTAAAAACTGGCCGTCCACAGTGGTCCCTAGTTCATGCACAGATGGACCCACAGTTCCTCCACAGGCAGAAATGGCACCTGACCTGCGGAAAGACACGATTTCCCCAGTTTCCACAACACCGACTACTACTACGACAGTTATCTATCAGGGGGGAATCCACACGCCTTCATAAGGCGATCGGGCGCTCGGACGCCGGTTCGAACACTAGTACGAGACGCCTCGAGAAGTCCATCCACAGCCCCTGTCTATCGAGTGCCGCCCGGTCCTCAACTCGCGTAGGGTTTCCCTCGACAGTCCAGGAACAAGAGGAGATGCAACGGCATGAAGTTCAGGGTCGAGCGCGACGTCCTCGCCGATGCCGTGACATGGACCGCTCGCACGCTCCCCACGCGCCCGCCGGCTCCGGTCCTCGCCGGCGTCCGGATCGAGGCCGACGCACAGGGCGTGATCAACCTCGCGAGCTTCGACTACGAGACGTCCGCGCGGTCGGAGATCCCCGCTGAGGTCGCAGAGCCGGGCACCGTGCTGGTCTCCGGACGACTGCTCGCCGAGATCTCCCGCGCGCTGCCCAACAAGCCTGTGGACGTGGCACTCGAGGGCAGCAAGGTGATCGTCACCTGCGGCGCCAGCCGGTTCACCCTCCTCACCATGCCTGTGGACGAGTACCCCGCGCTCCCGGGTCTCCCCGAGGTCAGCGGCACCGTCTCGGGCGACGCGTTCACCCACGCCGTCGCGCAGGTGACCGTCGCGGCCAGCCGGGACGACACACTCCCCCTGCTCACCGGCGTGCGGGTGGAGATCGAGGGCGAGCGCATCACCCTCCTGTCCACGGACCGCTACCGCCTCGCCCTGCGTGAGCTGACGTGGACCCCGGCCACCCCGGGCTTCTCCGCCGTCGCGCTCGTGCGGGCCCGCACGCTCAACGACGTCGCCAAGTCGCTCGGCTCGGGCGGCGGTCTCGTGAACGTCGGTCTGTCCACAGGCCAGGGCCTCGACCTTGTGGGTTTCGAGGCCGGCGGCCGGCAGACCACGTCCCAGCTCGTCGACGGCGACTACCCCGCCGTCCGCCGGCTCTTCCCGGACAGCACCCCCATCCACGCCGTCGTCGCCACCGCGCCGCTGATCGAGGCCGCCAAGCGCGTGAGCCTCGTCGCGGAGCGCAACACGCCGATCCGCCTCTCCTTCAGCGAGGGACAGGTCGTGCTGGACGCCGGACAGGGTGACGACGCGCAGGCGTCCGAGGCCCTGGAGGCCGTGCTCGTCGGCGAGGACATCGCCGTCGCGTTCAACCCGCAGTTCCTGCTGGACGGCCTGGGCGCGCTGGGCACGGACTTCGTCCGGCTGTCCTTCACGCACCCGAACAAGCCGGTGGAGTTCACCGGCCAGGGCAGCCTGGACGGCGAGGACGACTCGGCTTACCGGTACCTGCTGGTGCCGATCCGCTTCACCGGCTGACGGTCGGCCGCGCCGCCCCTCGGGGCCGGAGCGGTCCAGTGCATCCACAGCACCGTCAGCAAGCACCAAGGCGGCCGCCACGAGCGACCCCGTCGAACGACCCTGGAGGATTTCACGCACATGGTTACCCACATCGGCCTGGTCGGCCTCGGGAAGATGGGCAACAACATGCGGGCCCGCCTCCGCAAGGGCGGCATCGAGGTCACCGGGTTCGACCCGCGGCCCGAGGTGTCCGACGTCGCGACGCTCGCCGACCTCGCCGCCGCGCTCCCCGAGGAGAAGCGGGTCGTCTGGGTGATGGTGCCGGCCGGTGAGCCCACGCGCGGGGTCCTCGACCAGCTCGGGGAGATCCTGTCCGAGGGCGACATCGTGATCGAGGGCGGCAACTCCCACTACGTCGAGGACCAGGAGCGGGCCGCGGAGCTCGCCAAGAACGGGATCGGCTACCTCGACGTCGGCGTGAGCGGCGGTGTCTGGGGCCTCGAGAACGGCTACGGCCTGATGGTCGGCGGCGCTGCCGCGGACGTCGAGAGCGTCCTGCCGGTCTTCGACGCGCTGCGCCCCGAGGGGCCCCGCGAGGAGGGCTTCGTCCACGCGGGCGGGGTCGGGGCCGGGCACTACGCCAAGATGGTCCACAACGGCATCGAGTACGGCCTCATGCAGGCCTACGCCGAGGGCTACGAGCTCCTGGCGGCCAAGTCCGACCTGATCACCGACGTGCACGGCACGGTGCGTGCCTGGAGCCGCGGGACGGTCGTCCGTTCCTGGCTGCTCGACCTCATGGTCAAGGCGCTGGAGGAGGACCCGAAGCTCGCCCTGCTGGACGACTGGGTCGACGACTCGGGCGAGGGCCGCTGGACCGTGGACGAGGGCATCGACCTGGCCGTTCCGCTCCCCGTGATCTCCGCCGCGCTGTTCGCGCGGTTCGCCTCCCGCCAGGAGCAATCGCCGGCGATGAAGGCCGTGGCCGCGCTCCGCCAGCAGTTCGGCGGGCACGCGGTCAAGTCGGCGGAGTAGCGGCCGGGACGTACGATCTCCTACCGATGTACGTCTCCCACCTCTCCCTGCTGGACTTCCGGTCGTACGCGTCGGCCGACGTGGAGCTCGAGCCCGGGGTCAACGCCTTCGTAGGGCGCAACGGCCGCGGCAAGACCAACCTCGTCGAGGCGATCGGGTACGTCGCGACCCTGGGCTCGCACCGGGTCGCCACGGACGCACCGCTGGTGCGTTCGGGCGCGGAGCGCGCGGTGGTGCGGACCCGGATCGTGCGGGGCGACCGGGCGAGCACGGTCGAGCTGGAGATCACCCAGGGCAAGGCGAACCGCGCCAGGATCAACCGGGGCCAGCCGGTCCGGGCGCGAGACGTGCTGGGGGTCCTGCGGACGGTCCTGTTCGCCCCCGAGGATCTCGCCCTGGTGAAGGGCGACCCGGACGGTCGTCGGCGTTTCATGGACCAGCTGCTGGTCCTGATGATGCCGCGGATGTCGGCGGTGCTCTCGGACTACGAACGCGTGCTGCGGCAGCGGTCGGCGCTGCTCAAGTCGGCCCGGTCGGCGAGGCGCTCGGGTGGCTCGTCCCGCTCCGAGAGCTCGGCGGCCGCCGAGCTCGCGACGCTCGACGTCTGGGACGCCCGGCTCGCCGAGCTGGGGGCGGAGATCCTGTCGCTGCGGGTCCAGCTGGTGCACGCGCTCCGTCCCGCGGTCGCCGCGGCGTACGAGCAGGTGAGCGACGCCGACGGTGACGCGGAGATCGCCTACCGGTCGTCGCTCCCGGCGCTCTCGGACGACAATCCACCGGACTTGTCCACAGGCTCTGGGGATAACTTTTCGGACGTCGCAGGCCTCCGTGACCTGCTGCTGGAGGCTCTGGCCGCGGCCCGTCCGCAGGAGCTCGAGCGCGGCGTGAGCCTGGTCGGACCGCATCGGGACGACCTCGTCCTGACACTCGGCGGGCTACCGGCCAAGGGGTACGCGAGCCATGGCGAATCGTGGTCGTTCGCGCTCGCACTGCGGCTCGCATCGTTCCGTCTGCTGGGCGGGGATCCGCAGAATTCGGCGGATTCACCCGCATTCTGGGACCCGGATCTCGGCACCGACGCCGACCCGGTGCTCATCCTCGACGACGTGTTCGCCGAGCTCGACGTCCGACGCCGGCAGCGCCTCGCGGACCTGGTGCTGCCGGCCCGACAGGTGCTCGTCACGGCGGCCGTGCCCGAGGACATCCCGGCGGCGCTCGACGGCGTACGGTTTCACGTGGAACCCGGGACGGTGACCCGTGACTGATGAATCTCCACAGGGGCCTGTGGATAACTCTGAGCCCCCGCTGACCCCGCCGTCAGAGGTCGCGCGCGCGGCGCTGAACCGTGCCAAGGCGGCGGCTCGCGCCCGCGGGCTGCGGCCCGGATCGCCCTCCCGCCGCTCTCCCCTGGCCGAACCCCGGTCGAGCGGTTCGGGCCCCGGGGCGCGGGATCCACAGCTCCTCGGCGCGGTCGTGGGCCGGCTGCTGCGGGAGAAGGGCTGGACCGAGGAGGTGTCCGTCGGCGGCGTCGTGGGCCGCTGGCGCGAGGTGGTGGGCTCGGAGATCGCCGACCACTGCACACCCGAGACGTTCGAGGACAAGGTCCTCGTGGTGCGCGCGGACTCCACCGCCTGGGCGACCCAGCTCCGGCTGCTGGTGCCGAACCTGATCCGCCGTATGGCCGAGGAGATCGGCGAGGGCGTCGTCGAGGAGGTCACGGTCCTCGGCCCCGCGGGCCCTGGCTTCCGGCGCGGTCCGCGCTCGGTGCGCGGACCGGGTCCGCGCGACACCTGGGGCTGACTCCGCCCGGATATCCACAGATATCCACAGACGCACGCTCACGCGTCCACAGACGCACGAAGGGCTCCCCGGCCGAAGCCGGGGAGCCCTTCTCTGCTCAGCTGCGCCGTGGCGTCAGCCAGGAGCGATCAGCTCACGCGTTGTGCTGCATGCGCTTGCGGGCCCAGACCAGGGCGACGCCACCGATGGCCAGCAGCGCGGCGAACGCGATGGCGCCACCGACGGTCGCACCGGTCGCGGCGAGCTCCTCGGTCTCCGCGGGCGCGGGGCTGGGCGAGGCGGACGGCTCGTCGACGGGCGGCACGGAGGCCTCCTCGGTCGGCTCGACCGAAGGCTCGGACGGCTCCGGCGTCGGCTCGCACTCCTCCTCGATCACGATGAACTCGGTCGGCAGGAGAGCGGTGCCGTCCTCCTGGAGGACGTAGTTGCCCAGGTCCTCCGGGAAGGTGTTCTTGTCGGGCGACACGAGCGTGGCGACGATACCGGCCTCGGTCTTGGCGTAGGTGATCGTCGCGGTGTTCTCGGGGAGCACGACGTCGTCCAGGCTGGCGGCGCAGCCCGCGACCGTCTCCGGCGTGGCCGGGTGAACGGCCTCGAGGGGCGGCGTGGTCTCGCACGCCGTCGTCTCGCCGTTCTGCTGGTAGTCGTAGCGGTCGTTGTCGTGCGCCTGCACGTCGATCGACCACACGTGGTCCGCGGTGCGGGAGATCGGGTAGGACTTCACGAACTCGCGGTCGAACGTGGTCGTCTCGACCTCAGTACCGTCGATGACGACCGTGAGGTCGGCACCGGAGTACTGGCGGAGGTCCACGTTCACAGAGCCGCAGTCGGCGGTGACGTTGGGGGTGTGTGCGGAGGCGGGGGCGGCGCTGGCGATCATGCCGCCGAATGCCAGGATGGCGAGGGTTCCGCCGGCGAGAAGCTTCTTCACTCTTGTTGCCCTTCGAAAGTGAGGGTGCGCGAGCGCGCGCGCATGTGACCGGTCGGTGCCATTAGAGCAGAAAAAGAGAAATCAACGAAATGTCTCCTTCTGCGTATAAATTTTCTGACCTTCGTCAGGCAGTGACATTGCGATTCGGTGAGGATCTGCATGCACGGATGCCCTCGGGGCATGCCCGTGACATGCCCGTGACACGTGCTCCGGGGAGCCGGCGGACGACGCTGTCCGGAAGTTGCGATCGAGGCCCGGCTCCGACTCCGGTCAACACCTGGACCGAGGGACCGATCAAGCACCGGAACGGCGCTCCGGAGGCCTGATCCGAACCCCTCCAGGGCCCCAGAAATCACCCTGTGGAGAAAGGTTGTGGAGGAGTGGCTACAAACACCCCAGGATCCCGGGTTTTCGCCGCTCAGAAGGTAGTATGAGGGGGTCAACCGCGCCGGGTTCCCAGGAACGTCCTGAGGGCCCGGAACGCTGAGCACCGACGAGCCGTCGGACCGTGCATAGCACCCGAGCAGGCCGGGGCCCCACCGGGTCCGAGCCACTCGTGCCGTAGCTGGTACGTCCGTCGTCGTGCACATCGTGTGCCTGAAAGACGAGGAGCAACCCCGCCCGTGACAGAGCGAATCGACGGCGGCTACGACGCCGGGAACATCACAGTCCTGGAAGGTCTCGAGGCCGTTCGTAAGCGACCGGGCATGTATATCGGATCAACCGGTGAGCGTGGGCTCCACCACCTTGTGTACGAGATTGTGGATAACGCTGTGGACGAGGCTCTCGCGGGCCACGCCACCGAGATCGACGTGCGCCTTCTGGCCGACGGCGGGGTGCGAGTCACCGACGACGGCCGCGGTATCCCGGTCGCCATGCACCCGACCGAGGGCAAGCCCACGCTTGAGGTCGTGATGACGATCCTGCACGCCGGCGGAAAGTTCGGCGGTGGCGGTTATGCCGTCTCCGGCGGCCTGCACGGCGTCGGCATGTCCGTGGTGAACGCCCTGAGCTACCGGTTCATCTCCGAGGTGCGCCGCGACGGGTTCAACTGGCGCCAGGAGTACACCGACGGCGGCAACCCGATCACCGGCGTCGAGAAGCTCGAGCCGCTCGGCCCCGACGAGCACACCGGGACCACCCAGACGTTCTGGGCCGACGGCAGCATCTTCGAGACCACCGAGTACGACTTCGAGACCCTCCGGGCGCGGTTCCAGCAGTACGCGTTCCTGAACAAGGGCCTGAAGATCACGCTGACCGACGAGCGCGCGGGGCACTCCGCCGCGACCGACGAGGTCACGGGCGCGGAGCCCGCGGTGGCGGCCGACGGCGTCGAGCAGGTCGCCGACGGGCAGGCCGATGCCGACGGGACCACCCCGGACGCGCAGGGTGCCGATGCCTGGCGCACCGTCACGTACAAGTACGACGACGGCCTCATGGACTACGTGCACCACCTGAACTCGGCGAAGCGCGTGGAGCTCATCCACCCCGACGTGATCTCGTTCGAGAGCGAGGACACCGAGCGCAAGATCTCCGTCGAGGTCGCGCTCCAGTGGACCAGCGCCTACAGCGAGTCGGTGCACACCTTCGCCAACACGATCTCCACCACCGAGGGCGGTACGCACGAGGAGGGCTTCCGTGCGGCGATGACCACGCTGGTCAACAGCTACGCGCGGGACAAGGGGATCATCAAGGAGAAGGACGAGAACCTCACGGGTGACGACATCCGCGAGGGCCTGACCGCCGTCATCTCCGTCAAGCTCGGCGAGCCGCAGTTCGAGGGCCAGACCAAGACGAAGCTCGGCAACACGGAGGCCAAGACCTTCGTGCAGCGCGTCGTGCGCGAGCAGCTCGTCGACTGGTTCGACGCCCACCCGAACGAGGCGCGCGACGTCATCCGCAAGGCGATCCAGGCCTCCCAGGCCCGCATCGCGGCGCGCAAGGCCCGCGAGGCCACCCGCCGCAAGGGAATCCTCAACGGCGGCGGCATGCCGGGCAAGCTCAAGGACTGCCAGTCGCGCTTCCCCGACGAGTGCGAGATCTACATCGTCGAGGGCGACTCGGCCGGCGGTTCGGCGGTACGTGGGCGCAACCCGCACAACCAGGCGATCCTGCCGCTGCGCGGCAAGATCCTGAACGTCGAGCGCGCCCGCCTCGACAAGGCGCTGTCGAACGCCGAGGTCCAGGCGCTGATCACGTCCTTCGGGACGGGCATCGGCGAGGACTTCGACATCACGAAGCTGAAGTACCACAAGATCGTGCTCATGGCCGACGCCGACGTGGACGGCCAGCACATCTGCACCCTGCTGCTGACGCTGCTGTTCCGCTACATGCGTCCGCTGATCGAGCACGGCCACGTGTACCTCGCGCAGCCGCCGCTCTACCGGATCAAGTGGAGCAACGCCCCGCACGACTACGTGTACTCGGACCGGGAGCGCGACGCGTTCCTGGAGGCCGGCGCCGCGCAGGGCAAGCGGATCCCCAAGGACAACGGCATCCAGCGTTACAAGGGTCTCGGCGAGATGGACTACTCCGAGCTCTGGGACACCACGATGGACCCGGACCACCGGACGCTGCTGCAGGTGACCATGGACGACGCGGCCGCGGCCGACGAGATCTTCTCGGTGCTCATGGGCGAGGACGTCGAGTCCCGCCGCACCTTCATCCAGCGGAACGCCAAGGACGTGCGGTTCCTCGATATCTGAGGAGTGAGCTTGCGAGCCCCGCAAGAGATCGATGACAGCTCGGGCCATCTGACGCGTTGTCCGGTCCGCGGGCGAGAGCTCCGGATGACCTCGACGTGAGACGAAGTGACACGCCCATCGGCGTGGAAAGGAAGTACAGACGGTGACGGACGAGACCCCCGGCGTGGAGAACTCCGACGACGGCACTCCCGTGGAGGACGCGCGCGTAGCGGTCCACCACGGCCGCGTCGAGCAGGTGGACCTGCAGCTGGAGATGCAACGGTCGTACCTCGACTACGCGATGAGCGTGATCGTGGGGCGCGCGCTGCCCGACGTGCGGGACGGCCTCAAGCCGGTGCACCGCCGCGTCATCTATGCGATGTACGACGGCGGCTACCGCCCCGACCGCGCGTTCTCGAAGTGCTCGCGCGTCGTGGGCGACGTCATGGGCAAGTACCACCCGCACGGTGACACCGCGATCTACGACACCCTGGTGCGCCTGGTGCAGGACTGGGTCCTGCGCTACCCGCTGGTCGCGGGCCAGGGCAACTTCGGCTCACCGGGCAACGACCCGGCCGCCGCCCCGCGGTACACCGAGTGCAAGATGGCGCCGCTCGCCATGGAGATGGTGCGCGACATCGAGAAGGGCACCGTCGACTTCCGGCCCAACTACGACGGGCGTACCCAGGAGCCCGTCGTGCTCCCGGCGCGCATCCCGAACCTGCTGGTCAACGGCTCGGCCGGCATCGCCGTCGGCATGGCCACCAACATCCCGCCGCACAACCTGCGCGAGGTGGCCGAGGGTGTCCGCTGGCACCTGGCCCACCCCGACGCGTCGCGCGAGGAGCTGCTCGAGGCGCTCCTGCAGCGGATCAAGGGCCCTGACTTCCCCTCCGGCGCGCAGATCCTGGGCCACAAGGGCATCGAGGACGCCTACCGAACCGGTCGCGGCTCCATCACGATGCGCGCTGTGGTCAGCGTCGAGGAGATCCAGAACCGGATCTGCCTGGTCGTCACCGAGCTGCCGTACATGGTCAACCCGGACAACCTGGCGTCGAAGATCGCGGACCTCGTGAACGACGGCCGGATCCAGGGCATCGCCGACATCCGCGACGAGACGTCGGGCCGCACCGGCCAGCGCCTCGTGATCGTGCTCAAGCGCGACGCCGTGGCGAAGGTGGTGCTGAACAACCTCTACAAGCACACGCCGCTGCAGGAGAACTTCAGCGCCAACATGCTCGCGCTGGTCGACGAGGTGCCCCGCACCCTCAGCGTCGACGCCTTCGTGCGGCACTGGACCACGCACCAGATCGAGGTCGTGCGCCGGCGCACCGAGTACCTCCTCAAGGAGGCGCAGGACCAGATCCACATCTACGACGGTTACCTCAAGGCGCTCGACGCGCTCGACGAGGTCATCGCCCTGATCCGGCGCTCCCCCGACGTCGACGAGGCGCGCACGGGCCTGATGGACCTGCTCACGATCGACGAGCAGCAGGCCAACGCCATCCTGTCGATGCAGCTGCGCCGCCTGGCGGCCCTCGAGCGGCAGAAGATCCTCGACGAGCACGCCAAGCTGCGCGCCGAGATCGAGGACTACCTGGACATCCTCGCCAAGCCGGAGCGCCAGCGAGCCATCGTGGGCGAGGAGCTCGACGAGGTCACCGACCGCTGGGGCGACGAGCGCCGCACCACGATCCTCCCGTACGACGGCGACATGTCCATGGAGGACCTGATCCCCGAGGAGGACGTGGTCGTCACGATCACGCGCGGCGGGTACGCCAAGCGGACGCGGACGGACAACTACCGCTCGCAGAAGCGCGGCGGCAAGGGTGTGCGTGGCACGCAGCTGCGCGAGGACGACATCGTGGACCACTTCTTCACGACGACGACCCACCACTGGATGCTGTTCTTCACCAACCTCGGCCGGGTCTACCGCGCCAAGGGCTACGAGCTCCCCGAAGGCGGCCGTGACGCGAAGGGCCAGCACGTCGCCAACCTGCTGGCCTTCCAGCCCGGCGAGAAGATCGCCCAGGTGCTCGAC
This sequence comes from Promicromonospora sp. NPDC057488, assembly GCF_042802395.1. Classification (NCBI taxonomy): domain Bacteria; kingdom Bacillati; phylum Actinomycetota; class Actinomycetes; order Micrococcales; family Promicromonosporaceae; genus Promicromonospora; species Promicromonospora sp. NPDC057488. Next base: position 4,047 of record NZ_JBHVEG010000095.1, on the reverse strand, counting down.
ATCCCCGACTACGAGGCAGCGGACTACCTGGTGCTCGCCACCCGGCGCGGCCTCGTCAAGAAGACCCGCCTGAGCGAGTACAACTCGCCGCGTTCCGGCGGCCTCATCGCGATCAACCTGCGGGAGGACGCCGACGGCGCCGCGGACGAGCTGGTCTCGGCCCGCCTCGTGAACGCCGACGACGACCTCATCCTCGTGTCGCGCAAGGGCCAGTCGATCCGCTTCCACGCGGACGACGAGTCGATCCGTCCGCTCGGCCGCGCGACGTCGGGTGTCACCGGCATGAAGTTCCGCGAGGAGGACGAGCTGCTGTCCGCCGACGTGGTCATCGACGGTGCCGACCTGTTCGTCGTCACCGAGGGCGGGTTCGCCAAGCGCACCCGGATCTCGGAGTACCGGATCCAGGGCCGTGGTGGCCTCGGCATCAAGGTCGCCAACCTCGTGGAGGCGCGCGGCGACCTCGTGGGCGCGCTCGTGACCCACGCGGACGACGAGGTGCTGGTCATCATGGAGCGCGGGAAGATCGTGCGTTCGGCCGTCGCAGAAGTTAACCTCACCGGCCGGAACACCCAGGGGGTAACCTTCGCAAAGCCGGACAAGGGGGACAGGATCATCGCCGTCGCGCGCAACGCGGAGCGTGAGGACGCGGGCGATGCGGTGGGAGCCCTGGACGAGAACTCCGACGGCGAACCCACCGAGCGGGTTACCGTGGAAGAGAATCCGACCCCCGACGAAGTTCCGAGCACCCCTGAGCAGGACAGCACCGGACGCGAGGACAGCTGATGACGAGTGACAAGAACGGGCACGTGCGCATCGCGACGCCTTCGCTCGAAGAGGACCTGGAGATCACCCGGGACCGCAAGGACGTGACGGAGGAGTCGGCCACGGCCGAGACCCCGGACACGGAGTCGGCAGGGGCCGACTCGGAGAAGGGCTCCGCGTCGAACGGTTCGGCCAGGACCACGCCGGCCGCCTCCGGCGGCTCGGCGAGCACCGGGGACGCCTCGGGCCAGGCCAAGGACGGCGAGAAGCCGTCCGAGCCGATCGTGGTCGCCTCGCCGGCGAAGACGGCCCCGGCCAAGGCCGAGGGCAAGCCCCCGGCACCGCCCGCTCCCGGCGACTCCACCACCGACGTCCCGACGACGGGGGGCGTCTGGCGGTCGGCGTACGAGGCCGGCAAGTCGGGCAAGGACCAGAAGTCGGCAGAGCCCACGTCGGCGTCGAACGGCGAGCCCAAGGACCAGGCGGGCCTGGTCTCGGCCATCGGGCGGGCCTCGGGAAAGAACGAGGCATCGACGGCGCAGAGCTCCACCGCGACCGAGCCCGACGCGAAGTCGTGGAACCGGGTGCCGGCGCCCAGCGCGCCGGTGAGCAGCCCGGCGGCGGCGCCGGCGGGTGCCGCGGACGGCGTGAAGGCCGGCGCGATGAAGGCGGCCCAGGCCGCCCTGGACGCTGCCCGCAGCGCGGCGAAGAAGGTGTCCTCGATCATGCCTGACGACGAGGGGCAGACGGCGTCGGCCCAGAACGAGCCCAAGCCGCGGCCCGAGATGCACTACACGGCCGCCGGCGTGCGCGGTACGGCCGTACCGACCGCGGACGGCCTCCCGGGGCAGCAGGCGCCCGCACAGCCGGCATCGACCCCGACGCCCGAGGTGCCGCGTCCGGCCCCGGCCGGACCCCGCCGCGTGCGCCTCGCGCTCTCCCGGGTGGACCCGTGGTCGGTCATGAAGCTCGCGTTCCTGCTGGCGGTCGCGGTCGCGATCATGACCGTGGTCGCCACCGCCGTCTTCTGGTCGGTGCTCAACAGCCTCGGTGTGTTCACCACGGTGCAGAGCTTCGTGGAGGACGCCGTCGGCCCGCAGAGCAACGTGAACCTCACGCAGTTCGTGGAGTTCCCCCGCGTCATCTCGCTGGCGACCCTGATCAGCATCTGCAACATCGTGCTGCTGACGGCGATCGCGACCATCATGGCGTTCCTGTACAACATCACGGCAGCACTCGTCGGCGGCGTGCACATGACGCTGACCGACGACTGATCCAGCAGTACCAGAGCGTTCCCGTGCGTCCTCGCGCACGGCCCGGCGCACGTCACACCGCGAACCATCATTTCGGTTTGGGACATCGTCCCTACCTGGGGTAATCTCCAGTGTCGCCAAGAGCGTGCGCAACGCTCTCGGGGCTATAGCTCAGACGGTTAGAGCGCTTCCCTGATAAGGAAGAGGTCGGAGGTTCAAGTCCTCCTAGCCCCACTCCAGGACCTGCAGAGGCTCCCCAGGAGGAACTCGTGAAGAAGCTGCTCGTACTGCTGCTGGCGGCCGGCGCCGGCTACATCCTCTGGCGCAAGCTGAGTGAGGACGCCGCAGGCCGCGATCTCTGGTCCGAGGTCACCGACTCGATCGACTGAGCGGTCCTCCATCGGGGCCATGGCGCAATTGGTAGCGCACCTGCTTTGCAAGCAGGGGGTTGGGGGTTCGAGTCCCCCTGGCTCCACCCCAGTGACCGAAGCCCGGATTCGTCCGGGCTTCGGTCATTTTTGCGTTCCGGGACGTCCCGGCTCTCATGGTAGGCGGCGCCCTGTCTGGGGAAACACGTACGCCCTGCTTGTGGGATACCCGTAGGTTCGGGCCGCTAGCGCGATTTTTCACCCCCAATCCGCTTCCGCCTACTGACAAGGCAGGACCCCTTCCATATCGTCGAGCAGCGAGGGGCAGCACCACCAAACTGTTCGGCCCCTCGTGAACCGAGGAGGACAGCGTGTCCCTGACCAGGAAGCTCATCGGCACCGCCGCCGCAGTGACCGCCGCCCTGGCGACTGTCGTGGTCGCCACGCCGACAGCCATCGCAGTGCCCGACACCATCCCGCTCACGATCACCAACGACTCCGGCCGGAGCGACCAGGTGTTCGTCTACGTCCTGGGCGAGACGGGTGGCCAGCTCGGCTACTCCGACGCCGAGGGGACGTTCCACCCCTGGCCCGACGTCGGAGGTGTGCCCGAGGCAGCACCCGACGCGTCCATCGCGGGGCCTGCGGACGGCCAGGACGTCACCATCCAGATGCCCAAGCTCTCCGGCCGGGTCTACTTCTCGTACGGCAGCAAGCTCGATTTCAAGATCGTCAACGACGGCCAGCTCGTGCAGCCCGCCGTGCAGAACCCGAGCGACCCGAACCGGGACATCCTGTTCAACTGGACGGAGTACACGCTCAACGACTCCGGGCTGTGGATCAACAGCACCCAGGTCGACTTCTTCTCGGCGCCGTACCAGACGGGCCTGCGCTCATCGAGCGGCGAGCTGATGCACACCGGGATGCTCAAGCCCGACGGCTGGGACAACGTGGTCTCCTCGCTCGCGCAGCAGGACGGCTGGGACGGCCTCGCGCAGACCGGCCCTGACGGGTCCGTGCTGCGGGTGCTCTCCCCCGGCCACGGCGTCGGCACGGGCCAGGTCGACGCGAACGTCCTGGCGGACTACGTCGACCGGGTGTGGAGCAAGTACTCGAGCGAGACGCTGACGGTCGTGCCCTACGGCGACCAGCCCGAGAAGAAGTTCCTCGGCACCGTCTCGGGCGACACGATGACGTTCACCGACACCTCGGGCGCCGTCGTCACGACGTTCCCGAAGCCGTCGGGTGAGTCGATCTTCGGGTGCGCGGGCGACCTCGCGGCGCCGAACAACGACATCGGCGCCATCGCACGCACGCTCTGCGCCGGGTTCAACCGGTCCTCGCTGCTCGACAGCAGCACGCAGCCGACCCAGGACCCGGCCGGTTTCTACCAGGACTCGGTGACGAACTACTACGCGAAGTTCATCCACGAGCAGATGGCGGACGGCAAGGCGTACGCGTTCGCGTTCGACGACGTCGTGGCGCAGGAGTCGCTGGTGCACGACGGTGACCCGACCGAGGCTTTCATCCAGCTCGACCCGTTCGCGGGCGCCGCCACGCCGATCGGCGGCTGACGCCCGGCACGAGCGGTTCGCGCACGACAGGAGGGCCCGGCCGAATCGGCCGGGCCCACCGGGAGTTCGGACCGCGACCTGAGGTCAGCT